>NZ_KV796783.1:0-84060 GCF_001809235.1 Corynebacterium sp. HMSC072A04
CATTGGCACACTATTGAGTTCTCAAACATCGTCACCACACAGCCATACGGACCGCTTTAAGCGAAACGCAGTACTGCGAGTAAAGAAAATATTTGTTGTCAGGGCCTGTTTTCCTACCGCCTCGCTTCAAGAACCTGAGTTCCTGTGGGGCGCTGTCGGTCGCGCTGACTCATATAAAGTTACACACGGCCTTGATAAAACACAAATATGCACTTCAATGAAGTTTTTTACCCCTTCTTGAAGTGCACTAAAACAACCTTTTTAACGCAGACATTGGATGGCGCTCAGTGTGCCCCAAACCAGCCCATGAGGCCCGGGCTAAACACGTTGGTCTTTTTAGCCATCCGGGGATATGCGGCAACCCACACGACGTAGATGATTGCCATCCCTGTGAGCGTCCACCACACAGAGATCTCAGAGTTAAGTAGCCACGCAAGCAACACGGCAGCAATGGCTCCGACCGTGACAGCCGTATAGGGCCATGTCTCTTTGTCGGTGATCGCAAAGCTCACGAGAACGGCAGCCATTGCAAGGGGAACGATGGTGAATCCGGCGAGGCTTCCGGTCCACATCAACGTCACCACATCAGTGACAGCTCCCAAGCCCACTGGAATCGCGGTACACAATAACGTCGCTGTGGACCAGGCCGCGCGTGGAACGCCAAAGGTCACCGCATCCTTCATCGAGCTGCGAACCGCGTCAGCCACTAGCGGCAGGACAATCAACGTGACTATGGCGCCTACGATGCCCACACCCTTATCCCACAGCTTGCTCACCACGATGTTTATCGCAGTTGCGATGGCTATACCGAATGCAGCCCACATCCACGCGCGAGCTTGAGGGCGCAACACAATCTGGGAGACCGGGGACGCTGAGAACCAGCCCGTCGAAGAATCACCATCGCTGCCTACGATGAGGGAGCCAGTGGTCAGTCGTGATGGCTCAAAGCGTTTCGTCATGCACACCACCCACATGAGCGCCGGCGCAATGAGGACCCACCACGGGAAAGCCCAGGGTGCGCTGACAAGAAGGAGCAAAAGCGCCAGGGAGGCATTGATTCGCCGGTGCCCGTTCCAGACGCGCGTACTGAGACCAAAGGTGAGGTAGCGCGAGAAGTCAGGCTGGACCAGGTAGAGCTGGAGCGCCATAAGGAGTGAATACCCGATGGCCCAGCCTTGCCCACGGTCCATTCCCAGCACCGGAAGGATGACAATCCACAAGGCGTAGAAGAAGCTGATCCAGCTCAGCGCCATATGCCTATAAAGCTTCATCACGCCTCCCCCAATGCCAGAACTGCCTGTTCGAGGGATACCTCGGTGGCGCGAAGCCCCATTTCCTGGGCCATGGCAAAGACGTTGGCGGTGTGGTTGGGGCGGGCGTCGACAAGCACACGGTCAGCGACGGCTGAGGTTTCGCGCTCAAGCACCGGGAGCTGCAGGCGCCCCAGCGCGCGATCGAGGGCTTCGGCAGAGCCAGTGAGCTGGACGACACCCTCGATGAACTCATCGATGGGGCCGGACAAGGGGTTGTCCCCCATCAGGGCTACGGTATCGAGCAAACCGGAAAGCTCGTTGAGGTGGTGGGTGGAGACGATAATGGTGCGGCCGTGCTCTTCACGCAAGACCTCGTAGAACACCTCCCGCTTGGCGGCGTCAAGGCCGAGGTAGGGTTCGTCGAGAAGCATGTACGGCACCCCCGAGGCCACGGCAACGATGAAGCTCGCTGCGGACTTTTGCCCGCGGGAGAGGCCCGAGTAATTCTTCATCGGAAGCTCGAAGCGCTCGACCAATTCCTCGGCGCGCTCCTTGTTCCAGGTGGTCCAGCGCAGGCTGGATACAGTGAAGACCTTCTTCAGGTTCCAGCCTTCGGGCAGGGGGTTATCGATACCCATGAGCACGATCTTGTTGAGGACTTTTTCATTGTCGTAGGGCTTGTCACCATCGACGGTGATGCCGGAAGCATTCAGCTGACCGGCGATTTTACGCAGCAAGGTGGTTTTGCCAATGCCGTTGGGGCCGACGAGGCCGTGCGTGAGGCCGTCGTCGAAGGTGAAGTGCGGAGTAGAAATCATGAGTAGAGTCCTCGACTTTCTGCGACAAGGTCGATGAGGTCATGGAGTTGCTGGCGGGTATAGCCCAGGCGCACGGCTTCGTCGATAAGCGGCGCGGCGTACTCGGCCGCGAATTCCTGGCGACGCCGCGCCCGGATCAGTTCGGCGGCGCCAGAGGTGACGAACATGCCGATGCCTCGGCGTTTTTCGAGGATTCCGAGATCCACGAGGAGGGTCAGCCCCTTGCGGGCGGTCGCGGGGTTGATGCTGTGGAAGGCGGCGAGCTCATTCGTGGACGGTGCCTGGGCACCCTCAGCGAGAGTGCCCTCGATGATGGCGTCCTCGATGAGCACCGCTATCTGACGAAAGAGCGGCTGCGCGGAATTGTCCATGCAGACCCCTTAGCTGGTTGGTTACTCATGTAACTAACCATATAACCAACCTTCGGCCAGGGCAAGGTCTTCCCATTCCATATCTTTGACCTGGGAATTTCCTCAAGGTTATCGACGTTTTGTGACTAATGGGGCACACTGGACTACACCGGCCGTAGGCTGGAAGACCTCACAGAAGTGACCTAAGAAAATTAGTTAGAAGAAATAGAACGGAATTTAGGAGCCATGCTTGAACGAACACTTGTCTTCGTTGACACGTCATATCTACTCGCCAGTTTCTATAACTCCTGGGAGACGGGCGCCCGTGCCCAGCTAGAGATTGATTTACCCGAAGTGGTCAGCTCCCTCGGTTCGATGATTGAAACCCAGGTGGGCAACCGCGTTCACCGCCAATACTGGTATGACGGAATCCCGGATACCGGCCCCCACCGCTACCAACGCGCACTGCGCGTCTGCGACGGCGTCCAGCTTCGCACCGGCCAGCTCATCGAGTGGGGCGAGCGCCGCACACAGAAAGCCGTGGACACCCGCCTTGTCGCCGACATGATCGTCTCCGCCATGAAGGGCCAAGTCACGGACTTTGTTTTGGTCTCCGGCGATGCCGACATGATTCCCGGCGTCCAAGAAGCCGTGAACAACGGCGTGCGCGTGCACCTCTATGGCTTTGGCTGGGATTCGATGTCCTCGGCGTTGCGCCATGCGTGCGACTCCACCACCATCCTGGATCCGCGGGAAGACTTCGCCGACGCAATGGAGCTCGAGGTCCTCGAAGGGCCGCTGCCGCCGACCATCCGCGAGCCCCAGCACTCCGAGGACGGCAGCGAGGGCGAAGCCGTTGCCACCGATGAGCACGCAGAGGAGTGCGACGAGCCCACCGAGGCGCAAGCCGCCTTCCCCTCCGCCCCCAAGCCCGGCCCGGCCACACCTTCTGCCGCCGCGACGGACGTTGCCGCGACTGCCTCTCATCCCGAATCGGCTGCGCCCGATACCTCCCGCAAGGAAGAGGAGCCTCTCCCCTCCGGCGAGCAGCCTTCCGCGCCCGGCATCGACTCGCAGGAGCCTGCGGGCGAGGAAGCGGACGCAGCCCCCGAAAGCTCGAAGCCAACGCCCAAGCCAGCTGCGCCCAAACCTTCGATGATGGCGCCGCGCCGCAAGCTGCGGTCGAAGTATGTTCCGCTCCCCGAAGAAGTGTGGAGCTCCGCCGGGTTCCAGTCCCCCTTTGACGTGGGGCAGCAATATGCCTCGTGGTGGTTCGACAACGCCGCGAGCGCCGATCAGCGCGACCAGGCCCACCTGCTCTCGGGCGGCGGCCTGCCCCCGGAGATCGATCGCCCGCTGCTGCAGTTCGCCTGCGAAACGCTGCACGAGTACACGCTGACAGAAACCCAGCGCGTCAACCTGCGCGATGGCTTTCACTCGGGCATCCGCGGCGTGCTCATCAATATCCGCCGCCAAGATAGCTAAACCGAAAATCGTCAAAAGGGACCTTGGAGAGCGTGGGGTTCTGAAACACCCCGGCCGCGCTGCGCGGCCCGCTCTAGAAGGTCACTTTTCTGTGTAGTGGCTTGCTTCGCAGTGGCTACTGCTTGCCCTCGGCGGAGTCCGATTCGGCGTTGGCATCACTAGCATCAGAATCGGCGCCGGCCTCAAGCGCTTGGTCGCTGGCGAAGGGCGAGTTTTCCAGCTCCTTGCTCTTGGCCATCTCGGCGCGAATCTCGTCCAAGCGGGACGTAGCGGCCATGTCGTGGCCTGCAGCCGTGATCTCCTGAATGCGGCTACCCCCCGCCGCCTGATGGAGCTCCTGGGCGCCGAGCGCATCCGCGTAGCGCTTCTCAATCTTGGCGCGCACCGAGTCCAAGGTCGGCGTGGAATCATCCGGCTTGAGCTCGTTCATTGAGTTCAACGCCTCGGCGTTCTTTTCCTGCATCGCTGCCTGATCTGCCTGGGACAGCAACTGGTCCACCTGCGCCAGTTGCTCCTTCAGGCGGGCCTCCGACTGCTGCTGCTGTGCCTTCGCCTGCTCGGCAGCCTGGCTAGCCGCCTCGTGCTGCGTTTTCAGGTTAGCCAGCTCGTTTTCCACGGCGACCAGCTGGCTCGCCACGACCTCTGCCGCCTGGTTGTACTCGGCGGCCTTCTGCGGATCCTCAGAGGCATCCGCCAACTCCAGCGCCCGGCGGGTCTGGTCCTGATAATCCTGCTGCGTCTTCACCAGGCGGTTGAGCTGCATTTCCAACTGGGTCTTGCGTCCAATAATCTCCGCTGCGTGTTCGGAAATCTCGCGATGCTGCTTCTTCGCGCCTTCCACGGCCTGCTGGATCTGGACCTTGGGGTCAGCATTCTCATCGATCTTCTGATCGAAAGAAGCCATCACATACTTCCAGCCTTTGCTAAATGGATTTGCCATCGCACTCACTCCTTTGTGGTTCCTGCAGCAGTAGTTAATGCAGCTCTTATTGGTGCCCTATATAAAAAGACGCTTTCCTGCGAGTGTAGCGATACTCACAGGAAAGCGCGCGCGGCAGGCCGCCGGGCCCCGCCGCAGACAAGGACTAACCAGTTCTATTCCGCCTGCTGGCTCTCCACCTGGGCGCGGACCTCGTCCATGTCGAGGGCCTTAACCTGGCCAATGAGATCCTCCAGTGCCGCCGGCGGCAGAGCGCCAGCCTCGCGGAAGACCAGGATGCCGTCGCGGAACACCATCAAGGTGGGGATGGACTGAATCTGCAGCTTCGCGGATAGCTCCTGGTTGGCCTCGGTATCCAGCTTGGCGAACGTGGCATCGGGGTGCTCTTCAGATGCCTTCTCAAAGACTGGGCCGAAGCGCTTGCACGGGCCGCACCATTCCGCCCAAGCATCGACGAGCGTAATGCCGTCGCCGGAAACGGTCTCCTGGAACGTGTCCTCAGTGATGTCAATCGTTGCCATGTCTTTTCCTATCAGTCTCGGGGATATTTCTCGGTTCTATCAACCCCCAACGGTACACAAGACTCGATTATTCCTTGCCCACATACCCCAGGGGGGTATATCCTCGACAGTGACATTAACCCCCAAGGTAAGGAGAAGGATCCACCACCATGAGCACCACAACCTACACCGTTAACGGCATGACCTGTGGCCACTGCGAGCTTTCCGTCAAGGAAGAGATCTCAGAGATCAGTGGCGTCACCGACGTTACTGCCGACCACACCACCGGCGCCGTCACCGTGACCGGGGAGGGCTTTAGCGACGACCAAGTCGCCGCCGCCGTCGCCGAAGCTGGCTACGAGTTGGCCTAAGCACCATGACTACCAGTCTCACCCTCGGCATCACCGGGATGACCTGCACGTCGTGTTCCTCCCGCGTCGAGCGCAAGCTCAACAAGCTCGACGATGTCCACGCCACGGTCAACTTCGCCACGGAGTCAGCCTCCGTGAGTTATGACCCTGCAACGACGACGCCCGCCGATCTCATCGACGTCGTCGAAGGCGCAGGCTACGGAGCATTCACCATGAACGGTGAGGGGGAGGAGCCGGCCAGCACGGCGGAGGATGCTCGCGAAAGCGAGGCCTCCGACATCCTGCAGCGCACTCTGATCTCCGCGGCGCTCTCGCTACCAGTGATGCTGCTTTCCATGGTCCCGGCCCTGCAGTTTCAGCATTGGCAGTGGGCCTGCTTGATGCTCACCACACTCGTCTACGTCATCGGCGGAGCACCCTTCCACCGGGCCACCTGGGCCAACCTCAAGCATGGCGCCGCCACGATGGATACTCTCATCACTCTGGGCACCACCGCGGCTTTCGGTTGGTCACTCTACGCGCTCTTCTTCGGTGATGCCGGGATGCCCGGCATGACCATGCACATGACGCTACGCTCCAATGACGCGCAGATGGACCATATTTATCTCGAGTCCGTCGGCATGGTTATCACGTTCCTGCTGCTTGGACGATGGTTTGAGCTCAAAGCTAAGGGGCGCTCCTCCGAAGCGCTCACCACGCTGCTGACCATGGGAGCTAAGGAAGCCACCGTGCTTCGCGACGGTACCGAAACCCGCATTCCCGCCAGCGAGCTCCACGTGGACGATGTTTTTGTTGTCCGCCCCGGCGAGAAGATCGCCACCGATGGCGTGGTCCTCAACGGCCATTCCGCCGTGGACGAATCCCTTCTCACCGGCGAGTCAATGCCGGTTGAGGTTTCTCCCGGCAGCACGGTAACGGGCGCGACCATCAACGCCTCGGGTCGGCTCGAGGTACGCGCCACCCGCGTCGGGTCCGACACCGTCTTGGCCCAGATGGGCGCGCTCGTCACTGCAGCCCAGACGTCGAAAGCCCCGGTCCAGCGCCTCGCGGACCGTATCGCCGCCGTCTTTGTCCCCATCGTCATCGGCATCGCGCTCCTCGCGCTCCTGGCACACCTGTGGGTCGGCGGCGTCGCCCCGGCCTTCGTGGCCGCCGTCTCCGTCCTCATCATCGCGTGCCCGTGTGCCATGGGCTTAGCGACGCCCACCGCAATCCTCGTGGGCACCGGGCGCGGCGCCGAACTGGGAATCCTCATCAAGGGCCCAGAGATTTTGGAATCGACCCGCCAGATCGACACCATCGTTCTGGACAAGACCGGCACCATCACCGAAGGCCAGATGTCGGTGGGAGCAGTCCAACCTACGGCAGGACGCACGCAGCAGGAAGTTCTCCGCCTCGCGGCCGCCGCGGAACAGGGTTCCGAGCACCCCATCGCACGAGCCATCCGCACAGCCTACGACGATGAGCTCCCCGCGGCCGAGGGCTTCCACGAGCTTCCCGGCCGGGGAATCGAGGCAACGATTGAGGGCTCCCGGGTGCGGGTGGGCCGGCCGCCTGCGGGCTATGACGGCACCGGGACGCAGGTGGGCGTCTACGTGGACGATGACCTGGTGGGAACCATCGAGCTACAGGATCGCATCAAGGAATCCTCCGCCGCCGCCATCGCCGCAATGCACAAGCTAGGGCTTACACCCCACCTACTCACCGGGGACAACGCCGGCGCGGCGCATACAGTGGCGCGGGCCGTTGGCATTGATGATGCCAACGTGACAGCGGAGGTCATGCCCGCAGACAAGGTAGAGACTATCGCTCGACTGCAGGAGCAGGGGCGGACCGTGGCCATGGTGGGCGATGGCGTCAACGACGCCGCGGCGCTCGCGCAGGCGGACCTCGGAATCGCGATGGGTGCGGGAGCCGACGTGGCCATCGAGGCCTCCGACATCACGGTGATGAACAACGACCTGCGCTCCGTTGCAGAGGCGGTGCGGCTCGCGCGCAGTACCCTGCGCATCATCAAGGGCAACCTTTTTTGGGCCTTCGCCTATAATATTATTCTTCTTCCCGTGGCAGCGTTCGGGCTGCTCAACCCCCTATTGGCGGGGTTGGCAATGGCTCTGAGCTCAGTCTTTGTGGTGACCAATTCTTTGCGACTTAAAAGCTTTACCCCCGCGGAGTAAGCTTAGCCTGCATGAATCGTCTTGATCATCGCTCTGTCTCACGCACGGAGAGGCTCGACCGCCTTCCCGTCACTGGAAAACACAAACGTCTCCTCTTCGGCTCCGGCATCGGCTGGGCGCTCGATGCCATGGACGTCGGTCTCATCTCCTTCATCATGGCCGCTCTGGCCGTGCACTGGGGGATCACGCCGACCCAGTCCTCGTGGCTGGCGTCCGTGGGTTTCATCGGCATGGCCTTGGGTGCCACCTTCGGCGGCCTCTTGGCCGATAAGTTCGGCCGCCGCCACATCTTTGCGCTAACCCTGCTGGTCTACGGCCTCGCGACGGGCGCCTCCGCCCTCGCAACGGGCCTCACACTCCTCATCATCCTGCGCTTCTTCATCGGACTTGGCCTCGGCGCCGAGCTGCCGGTGGCCTCCACGCTGATCTCCGAGTTCGCACCCCTCAAGGTCCGCGGGCGCATGGTGGTCTTGCTGGAGGCCTTCTGGGCCGTGGGCTGGATCCTCGCTGCGGTAATTGGAACGTTCGTCGTGGGGGCGTCGGAAAGCGGCTGGCGCTGGGCCCTAGCACTCGGCATGGTGCCCGCCCTCTATGCCCTCTATGTGCGCCTTCACTTGCCTGAATCAGTACGCTTCCTGGAGTCGAAGGGCCGCCACGAGGAAGCAGAAGAAATCGTCGCCTCCTTTGAAGCCGAGGTGGATGAGGCGGACATCGACCGCACGACCCCGGCACCGACCTACTCCGAGGAAGATGTCACCGCCACCAGCATCTGGTCGAAATCCCTGCGCGGGCGCACGCTGGCGCTGTGGACCATCTGGTTCTGCGTCAACCTGTCTTACTACGGCGCCTTCATTTGGATTCCGTCGCTGCTTGTCGCAGACGGTTTCTCCCTGGTGAAGTCCTTCAGCTTCACGCTGATTATCACCCTGGCCCAGCTGCCCGGCTACGCCGCAGCGGCCTGGCTCATCGAGGTCTGGGGACGCCGCTCGACCCTGGCGACCTTCCTCGTGGGCTCTGCCCTGTCCGCCGGATTCTTTGGCTTCGCCAACACTGAGGCCATGATCATCCTGGCCGGTTGCCTGCTCTCCTTCTTCAACCTGGGCGCGTGGGGCGCGCTGTACGCCATCGGCCCGGAGCTCTCCCCCACCGCCCTGCGCGGGCGCGGTACTGGTGCGGCCGCGGGCTTCGGCCGACTCGCCTCCATCCTGGCGCCGCTTATCGTTCCGCCGCTCATCGCGGTGGCGGGCACGGGCTGGCTCTTCGTGCTGTTCGCAGCGGCCTTCGGACTCGCCGCTGCGGCGGCACTGACCCTGCCAGAATTCAAGGGTAGGACCCTTGCTCAATAGGATCGCCCTTGGCGCGTGGGTCGCGGTCATGGCCGCGCTCACCACGCTTAAGCCCTTCTACCAGATCGGCTACCTTTGGAAGCCGGAGAACCAGCGGGTCCGTGACCTGCGTTTGGTGCCACTTGATGAGTTCTCCGGAGGCACCTGGTTTGGCCCGCTTTTTGAGTATGCGGGCAATACCGCCTTTTTCATTCCTTTCGGCATGCTCGTCTTCAGCATGTGCCGATCAATCAAGGCAACGGCCGCGTGGGGATTCGCGCTGAGTTTGGCGCTGGAAACAGTCCAGTATGCCTTCGCGCTCGGACGCACTGATATTGATGACCTCATCTTCAATACGATCGGCGCGCTCATCGGCGCGGCATTCGCCCGGCTGTGCGGCGAGCGCTTCTTCCCCGTGTGGCGGTGGCTGGCGCTCGCCGCGGCTGCGGTCTTCCTGGTCTTGGTCATCCTCGGCCCACGGTTGGGTGACCCCAACGCCGTCGTGGACCTGTAATTTAACCGTGCGCCATGTTGACGAACTTGGAGTAGTGCAGCTGGTGCGCCACCTTCACCGTGTCGATCGGGCCGCCACGGTGCTTGGCCAGGATGATATCCGCCTCACCGGCGCGGGGATCATCGCGGTCTTGCGAGTCCGGGCGGTAGAGCAGCATAACCATATCGGCGTCCTGCTCCAGCGAGCCGGACTCACGCAGATCCGCCAGCTGCGGCTTCTTATCGGTACGGGATTCCGGGCCACGGTTCAGCTGCGAAATAGCGATGAGCGGAACTTCCAGTTCCTTGGCCAGCAACTTGAGCTGGCGCGAGAACTCCGAGACCTCTTGCTGGCGGGACTCCACCTTCTTGCCCGAAGACATCAGCTGCATATAGTCCAACACAATGAGGTCGAGCCCGTGCTGCTGCTTCAGACGGCGGGCCTTCGAGCGGATCTCCATCATGGTGAGGTTCGGGGAATCATCGATGAACAGGGGAGCATCCTGGATGCGATTGAGGGTGTCATCGATCTTGGCCCAATCCTCCGTGGACACGCGGCCACCGCGCATATCCGACAGCTTCACTTCCGCCTCCGCTGACAACAGGCGCATGACGATCTCGGAGGCAGACATCTCCAGGGAGAAAACCACAGAAGTCTTGTTGTGCTGCAGAGAGGCCGAGCGCATGAAATCCATGGCCAGCGTGGACTTGCCCACACCAGGGCGGGCGGCGACGATAATCATCTGGCCGGCACGCAGGCCATTGGTCAGGTTGTCGAGGTCGATAAACCCTGTGGGCACGCCCGACTCCACTCCGTTTTGTTGCAGGGCGGCGAGCTCATCGATCGTGGGGTCGATGAGATCACTCAGCGCACGGTAATCCTCGGTGGTCTTCTTCTGCGCCACGGCGAATACTTCCTGCTGGGCGCGGTCCAGCACGGACTCTATCTCCATGTCTTCGGAGCCCTGGAAGCCGAGTTGGACGACTCTAGTACCGGCGTCCACCAGCTTGCGCAGCACCGCCTTCTCCGCGACAATCTCCGCGTAGTAGCGGGCGTTAGCCGCAGTGGGCACCGTGGCCAGCAGGGTATGCAGGTAGGGCGCACCGCCAACGCGTTCAAGGTTGTTATAGCGATCGAGACGGGCCGCAACAATCACCGCGTCAATATCCGTGCCTGCCGCGTAAAGATCGATCATGGCCTGGTAGATGAGCGTGTGCGCAGGATAGTAGAAGTCCTCCGGCTCCAGCTCCTCAATGACCTCCATGACCGTATTCGGGCTCAGGAGCATGGCGCCGAGGACGCCCTGTTCGGCCTCGCGGTCCGCGGGCGGCTGGCGAAATTCGCCGTAGCGCTTTGGCTCTTCCTGCCGGTAAGAGCGGCGAGGTTCCTCCTCTACCGGCTCCGGCGGCGGTGGAACGTGGTCGTCGTCAAAACTGGCATTAGTCATTGCTCATCAATCCCACCGTTCATTAGTCCCACCCTGGCCGTGCCTGAAGTTCTCACTCTTCTCCGCGCCGGACGGCCAGGCTTCGATGCAGTGCCAAGCGGCAACCGCGCGTAGTACACAACAGTGTAGCCGAGGGTCAAGACACTACCCCTTGGGCATAACTCTCACAGTTATCCACAGAGAGCTGTGGAATTCCCAGGTCAGCAAAGACATGGTGTACAAAGCCAGAGGTCAGAGCTGTGGATAACTTTGCAACGCTGTGACCAGCGAAGATTATTCCTGCAGGTCAAGGCGCGTTTTTTGAGGTGTGAAAATACGCACAAATTCCGTGGAGAAGTAGGGCCATTACCCCGATATCGCCGCTACCAGCGGGTTAACACATGGCGGCATGAGTGAATTCACCGTTAACTGAACGCAGGTTTATCCACAGGCTGGGAGAGTTATCCACAGGCCGCGCTTGGCGACATTTCCCTGCCTCCCGCGGTGCTAGATCTCCAAAAAGGCGACCCCGCGTAAAACGGCGCAAGGCCGTGCTTCCTCTCACCACCTCACATAGTGAAAGGAGCACGGCCTTAAAGCCTTGCTGTTGTCTTAAGGTCACATCCTGCGTACCGGCGCCGCGCCTCACACGCGGGCGAACGGAGGGTGACCGTCGTGCGCCTTAATTCTTAGGCAGCGACGACCGAGAAGTTCACCTTGCCGATAACGTCAGCGTGCAGCTTCAGCTCGACTTGGTAGTTGCCGGTCTTCTTGACCAGGCCCTTGGGCAGCACAACGATGCGCTTGTCCAGCTTCGGGCCGCCAGCGGCGGCAACGGCGTTCACGATGTCCTCAGCGGACACGGAGCCGAAGAGCTTGCCGGACTCGGAGGTCTTCACGGGGACGTTAACGTCCTTGAGCTCCTCCAGCTGGGTACGGATCTCGCGTGCGTGGTCCAGGTCGCGGATTGCGCGAGCTTCCTGGGCGCGCTTGATGCCCTCGATCTGCTTCTCAGCACCGCGGGTAGCAACGATTGCCAGGCCGCGCGGAAGCAGGTAGTTACGTCCGTAGCCGTCCTTAACCTCTACAATTTCGCCGGGGGCGCCGAGGTTCTCAACGGCAGCGGTGAGGATCAGCTTCATGATCCCTGCCTTTCAATTGAGTTAAATGAATACTTGCGTGACAGTCTTAGAACGGGGGTTCTGCATCCGCACCACCAAAGCTTCCCGCTTGGGGTGCAGAATTCCACGGATCGTTACTCGGAGCCGACTGCTGCTGAGACTGCTGCGGGGCAGAGGACTGGGACTGGTTTCCAGAGAAACCGCCCTGGTTTCCGGAGAAACCACCTTGGTTGCCGCCGCCGTAGTTAGCACCACCCTGCTGCTGGCCGCCACCATAGTTGCCGCCGCCGTTGCCGGACTTGCGGTTAACCTGTGCGGATGCATAACGCAGGGACGGGCCGACCTCATCAACCTCGATTTCAAAAACAGTGCGGTTTTCGCCCTCACGGGTCTGGTAAGACCGCTGGCGCAAACGGCCAGTAACGATAACGCGCATGCCCTTGGTCAAGGTCTCCGCAACGTTTTCTGCGGCTTGGCGCCACACATTGCAGGTGAGGAACATGGCCTCGCCGTCCTCCCACTGGGAAGTCTGCTGATTATAGCGACGCGGGGTGGAGGCAACACGGAAATTTGCCACTGCGGCACCCGCTGGGGTGAAGCGCAGTTCCGGGTCGGCCACAATGTTGCCGACAACCGTAATGTTGGTATCTCCCTGAGCCATGTCTTTACTCCTTAATATCGGTTACGTGGATTGCTCGAAACCCAGTATCCGCTATTTGCTGTCGGTGCGCAGAACCTTGGTACGCATAATGGAGTCGTTCAGGTTCAGACGGCGATCAAGCTCGAGAACCGAGTGGGATTCACACTCCAGCTCCACGACTGCGTAGATGCCCTCTTCCTTCTTGTTGATCGGGTATGCAAGACGGCGCTTGCCCCACACATCAACCTTTTCGACTTTGCCGCCATCCTTGCGGATCGTTTCGAGGAACTTGTCTAGGGACGGGGTTACGGTGCGCTCATCCTGGTTAGGATCCAGAATGATCATGACTTCGTAGTGACGCACGGACCTCATCACCTCCTATGGTCTAGTAATTGGTATCGGCCATATCACCTTTGCGGATATGGCAGGAGGGTCTGTTGCGTCAAGCAACCCTCACACAGTACCGCACTGACCGGCGGAAAAGGAAATCCCCCATCTCCTCGGCTGCCGCTAGTGGGTCGCCGCGACGAAGATCGCCGATCCCGCCGGGATCACCGTGAGAAACAGCAAAGCCAGCAAGCCCAGCACAACCGGCCAGGTGCGGTCTTGAGAGCGCTGAAACAGGTAGTAGGCGCTCAACACACAAAGGAAGCCCAGCGTGATGGAGACGATGCCCACGATGGTGATAGTCATCGTGCAAAATCCCCCGCCAACGGGTCCCTGCCGCCATGAGCGGCGCGGACCTTGTCCTCAGACTTGCCCCACATCTGGCGGATAATGAGCACGCCGATGGCAATGATGAAGCCATCGCGCGTCAGCACCGCGATATCGAGCATCTCGTGCGGCAGGCCCTTATTTTCCGAGCCGAGCATGTGCCAGGTGAGGATGGGCCAGAGGAGGGCGTCGGCAAGCGCCCAGCTAAAGATGAGCCGCCACCGCGGAAGCGCCAGGAGTGCCGGGACGACCAGCCACAGGGAGTACTGCGGGGACCACACCTTGTTGAAAATGAGGAAGGCCATGATGATGAGGTAGATCATTTCGGCTACTCGCGGCGCGCGCGGCGCCTTGAGACCCAGGATGGCAATCGCCCCGCAGCTCACCAGGAATGCCACGAGCGAGAAGGTGTTGAGGAATTCGGGCTCAAAGCTCACGCCCGTCACGCGGCTCAAGAGCGCATAGATCGTGGTCCATTCCGCACCGCGTTCTTGATTGAGCCGGAAGAATTCGCGCCAGGCCTCGGGGTAGGCGAGCGCCACGGGTAGGTTCACCACGAGCCACGTCACAGCGGTTGCCACGAACATCTTGAAGAAAGGCGCCCACCGCTTGTGGCGGATGGCCAACACCAGAAACGCGCCCAAGATAAACAGGGGCCACAGCTTGAATGCCGTGCCGAGCCCGATGAGAATGCCGGCGAGCCAGTTCTTGCGTTTTTTCACGGCGAGAAGGGCACCCACCATGAACGCTACCGACGGGATGTCCCAATTGGTGAAGGCGTGGATGACCACGAGCGGGCTGGCCGCCATGAGAATGGTATCCCATGCCCGGTTGCCCGTGAGCTGGAATACCATGACCACGGTGCCGACCCACACGAGGGACAAGATGAGCGTGGTCAGCCCAAAGTACCAACTGACCTCGGCCATACCAATCCACTCGACAGCCGGATACGTGGTGCGCGCCAGCCAGCCGACGACCCCCTGGAACAGGCCCGCCAGAACGGGGTATTCCATGTAGCGCGTGAGGTCTCCCTCCACCCAGGAGTAGGCATAGGGAAAGCCAGGTTGGTCCAAGCCGCGCCCACCATAGAGCGGCACGATGTCGTTATAACAAAAGGACGTGTACTGGCGGTTGCCATCCCAGTTCAGGCTGATGAGGCCGTCCTCGCCCCGGCGGCTGCCCGCACAGGTTGCCTTACTCAAGAATCCAAACGCCAGGAACGTCCACGCCAGCGTGATGATGACGCGCAGCGGCGTCCACCAACCAGAGTGGGACGAGCGGGCGAAACGCCCCGTCGGCCCGCCGAGGGCATTGACGGCGCCACGGGTCATCGATTCGGATGAGAGTGGGACAAGCTGCGAAGAAGTGTGATGGCTCACCGGGGGATCAATCTCCTATTGGCCAAGCAGTTGGTCGAGGCCATCTCCATTAAGGATGTCATCGAGCGAAGGTACTTCAGGGTTAGCGGGTTGCTCAGGTTGCTCAGGCTGGGCCGGCTGCTCTGGGCTACCGCCCTGACCCTCGTCGTGGTGCTCGCCGCCCTCGGCAGGTGCTTCCTCTTCACCCTCGGTGCTGTCGCTCTCCGGGCTCGCCGGCGTCTGGTTCCACGTGGTGGTCTGGCTCGGATCATAGACATATCCCGAGCCCCAGCTGCCGACGCCGTAATGAACCGGATAAGCCTGCGGGAAGGGCTGCTGCTCCACGTTGGCCAAAGAGGTGTCCAAGATGGACTTCCAGATCTTCGTCGGTGCATCCGAGCCGTACATAATTCCGCCCCACTGATTAAAGATCGCGGAGGTGTTATCGGCCGTGCCTACCCACACTGCTGTAGCCAGCTGTGGCGTGGAACCAACCATCCAGGCATCTTTGTTGGTGCCCGTATCACCCAGCTGTGTGGTACCAGTCTTGGAGGCCGACGGACGTCCACCGGCCAGTGCACCGTTCGACCATGCGGCAATCGGCTGCATCGCGGAGATCACGTTGTTGGCCACGTTGGCGGAGACGCGGCGCTCACCGCCATCGGTCGGGTTCTCGTAGAGGACTTCGCCAGCCGTGTTTTCCACCTTCTGCACGAAGTGCGGCTGGTGCCACACCCCCTGGTTGGTCAGGGTCGCCATTGCCGTCGCCATGTCGAGCGGGCGGGACTGGTACTGGCCCAGCACGACTCCCTCGTACGGCGTGCCACCGTTCTCCGTCAATGTCTTCTCGATCCCCGGCAGGCTGCGAGCAACGCCCAATGCGTGCGCCATGTCCGCAGTGTCCTGCATCTTGTTTTCCAGGTCATCCTGGAGGCGCAGGAAGGACGTGTTATAAGAATTCTTCAGCGCCTCAGCGATGGAACAGCTTCCGCAGCCGCCGCCCACGTTGTTCACGGTCTGCGAACCGGGCAGCTGGTACGGCGCGGAGGAGTAATACGTATTGAGGTCGATGCCCTGCTGAAGAGCTGCGGCCAGTGCCATGATCTTAAAGGTCGAGCCGGTCTGCAGCGGCGAATTGGCATAGTCCCAACCATTAGAGTCATCGCCGCCGAAGTAACCGCGTACAGCGCCCGTGGCTGGGTCGATCGTCACGGCGGCGGCGCGGGCGTCCTCTTGCAGCACAGCAAGCTGTGCGTGAGCGGCGTCCGTCGACGCGTTCTGCACGGTCATGTCAATGGTGGTGGTCACCTTGAGGCCGCCAGTGGCAAGCTGGTCCTCGGTAATACCCACGCGGGACAGCTCATCAATGACCTGGTTCTTGATGTGGCCATAGGCACCCGGCGCTTCGGTGTAGGCAGAATACTCAGACGGATCGCGGGTCTCCGGGAAGACGAGCTGATCGCGTTCAGACTGATCCAAGTCACCCATCTCAACGAGGCCATCCATGACGTAATTCCAGCGAGCTTGGGACCGTTCCTCATCTACCCACGGATCAAGGACGGACGGGGACTGGATAACACCCGCCAGCAGCGCGCCTTCTTCCTTAGTGAGGTCCTTGGCGTCCTTATTAAAGTACGCATTGGATGCAGCCTCGATGCCATACGCATTGCGGCCGAAGTAGACCGTGTTGAGGTAGGCGTTGAGGATGTCCTCCTTGGACCATTCGTTGGTCATCTTCACCGAGTAGATGAGCTCACGAATCTTGCGGACGTAGGAGTACTCGTCACCAACGAGAGTATTCTTCACATACTGCTGAGTAATCGTCGAGCCACCACCGGCGGAAGCATCACCGGTGAGCTTGCCCAAGACGGCACGGCCCAGACCTGTAAAGGAAAAGCCCGAGTTGGTCCAGAACTCGCGGTCCTCGGCCGCGAGGACAGAATCCTCAACGTAATCCGGGATCTCATCCAGGGTCACCTGGCGGCGGTTGCCCTCCGGTGGAACTAGTTTGGCCAGCTGGGTTTCGCCGTCGCCGGCGACAATCGTGGAAATCTGGCTCGGCTGCAGCTCCTTGGGCTCGGGGACGTCGTATTGCGTATACGCGTACCCAAAGAGCAAGGCGGGGATGCCGACAATTACGAATAAGACAGCGAGCACGATCCACGGCCAGCGGCGTGTGCGGCCGGACGAACGCCTACTCCTGTGCGAGGCGCTCTTCTTGCGATTACCTGACTTTCGCCCGGAGGTTTCCTTCTCGGTCACTAATCCGTGTCCTCATCAATCCTGTACAGAAACTGTAAATACATGCAGCTTACCGGCGTGAACTGGGAAGCCAAAACTACCTTCGAGCATAGACCGTGGCCGCTCGAAGCAGATGATTCCAGCGGCATGCCGGGCACACTTCCACGAAATGCACTGTAAACTCCAGCCCCTCGGCCGCCATTTCTGCAATTTCCGCCGCGCTACGCGCGCTTCCCGCACGGCGCTTTAAAGAGTCGCCATAAACCCAGCGGGTCAGTCGCAGCTCTTCGCCGCACACCGGGCACGGCTTCTGCATGTCAACGCCGTGGTGCTCCGCCGCCGCGCGAAGGAGAAAATCAGCATCACACAATTCTTCGCGCGTCACTTTTCCCGCGCGAAGCTCGCGCAGATGCTGTGCGCGCTCCCATTCATAGGAGACTTCGTTGCGGTAGGCCACTTCTGGCCTTGTCTTTGCAGACTCTGCCTTGGACGGAGAATTCACGCCGGACAGTGTAGTGCGGGCAGCGTCAACAATCTAGGCTCTCTTTGGGCGCTTCGTGACGCAAAACCTAATTTTTTACTCGGCTAACTACCGCCGCGAGTGGATCGTAGCTACACTTATTTTCCATGAGTGAAGAAACTATCGAATCCCCGATCCCCTACGAGGACGCCCTGGATGTTGCCCGCCAGATCCAGCCCGCGCTCAATAAGCTCATGCTCATCTTCCAACGCACAACGGAGGGCACGTCCCTAACCACCTCGCAGGTCTCGATCATGAATCAACTGCGCCTGCGTGGGCCCTCTCGCGTCAGCACCATCGCCCAAGCAGAGTTGATCCGGATGCCCACCGCGTCCAATGCACTGTACCAATTGGAGCGCCAAGGCTTCGTGGAACGGCACCGCGATGAAAAGGACCGCCGCGGCGTTCTCGTCGCCCTCACCCAGCTCGGCGAATCCGAGCTGACCATCGTCTCCCGCCAGCGTGCGGCAGCTTTGGCCGAGATCCTGCGCTGGCTTGAACCGGAGGACATCAAGGACGCCAATTCTTTGGTCAACCTGATTTCCAAACTCGCGGATGTGTACCGCCCCACCATGGACGGAAAATAGACCAAAAAGCGCCGGTAGAACAGATTTTATTTTAAAGCGTGAAGGGTCGATAATGAAGGAAACGACCCCGATCCTTTTGATGAATGGCTAAGAAATCTTCACACCCCGCGGAAGGACAGTCCTCCTCGGAAGACCGTATCCCCCCGCTTCGCGTACTCGTCTCGTGGAGTCCTAGCTCCACGGGCACCGAGGCCATCGAGTTTGCCGCATGGCTTGCGCGTTCCACGCCCGTTCAGATCCGGGTAGTATCCACGATTTCGCAACCCCTCACCGTGACGTCGCTCAGCAAGCTCAGTGGCTCCTATAAGCAGTGGTTCAAGAAGGAGCGCGCAACCTGCGAACGCGCCGTTAAGCAGGCCTTGGACGCAGCCGGGGTGGACAAGGACCAGCTCGATAAGAACGTCTCCGTTCTCATCGCGGGACCGTCCCGCCCGCAGCTGCTGGAGCAAGCGGCTACGGATTTCAACGCGCACGTCATCCTCCTGGGGGCCAACCAGTCCGCGCCGAAGGGCCGTTTCTTCTCCGGTTCTACCGCCGATGCGCTGCTGCACTACTCGCCGCTTCCCGTGGGTCTCACCCCGCGCGGTATCAAGCTGTCCAAGCACGGAGTGACGCGCATCAATTTCGCCTTCACCGAACTTGGCCGCGCTGACGATCCCGCCCTCCGGCACGCAGCTTGCATTGCGCAGCGCGGCGGCATCCCCTTGCGTATCCTGGCGTTTTCCGCCAAGGGGCTGGTCGACGTCCCCCTCGAATACTCCCCCACTTTTCCCTCCGACGCCCCCAATTGGCGCGAGCACTCGCTCTCGCTGTTGGACCGCGCCCACGATTTCATCGCAGAGGCCTTCCCGGAGATTTCCGTCACGACGGACATCGGCAGCGGTCACGGCTGGTCCGGCGCGGTGGATTCGCTCAAGTGGAAGAAGGGCGACCTGCTCTGCTTGGGCTCCTCCCCCATGGGACCGATCGAGCGCGTCTTCATCGGCAGCACCGCCACCGAACTACTCCCCCACGTGGGCGTGCCAGTCCTGGTCTGCCCGAGCACCTATGACCCCGAAGCACGTTAGACTTGCACAGCATGGCAGCAGAGCACCCCGAAAATGATCTCACGTCCGACGCGGACTATACCAACCTGCCTCGCCCAGAGCCCCGCAGCTTTGATGAGCTTGCCGACGAGCCCGATCCCCTCGCCGTCGCCGAGGCCAACCGCCGCTCCTCGCGCCAGGCGCTGTGGTTTATGGTGGCTATCCTTGTGAGCTCGGCGCTGTACGCGCTCCTCCTCGCTGGATTCTTCAGGTTTTTCGGAACCACGACCGACTGCCTCCGCGTGGAGTTCGCCGCTTGGCTGTGCACAAGGACCCAGCGCACGGTGTTCGCCACGACGACGCTGATCATCCCCTTCATCGGCATGATCGGCTGCGCCGTCATCATGGTGCGCAAACTCAAGGCCTACGTGCGCTGGCGCGGTTGGATGGCGATTTTCTGGGTCATGGCCGGCAACTTCATGATCTGGTGCATCAACGACATCCAGATCCTGCTCACCCCGGTGCTTGAAAACTAGCGAAAGCTAGGCCTGCGCCTGGGCCGCAGCCACCTCGGCGCAATCTGGACGCCCACAGTGCTGGGTTTCCACGTGCTGGATACAGTCATCGCAAATGAGCACCTGCTTGCGGCACGTGTCCTCATTAATGCAATTGTGGAAGGTATTCGTCCCCTTCCCACAGTGCACGCAGTGGCCAAGCTGAATAAAGCCTGGATCCTCTAGGCCCTGACCAAACTCGTGGTGCATGCGCTTGTCAAAGACGTACATCGAGCCTTCCCACAGGCCATCGTTGCCGTACTTTTCTCCGTAGCGGACGATGCCGCCGTCAATCTGATAGACCTCGTTAAAGCCGCGGTTCTTCATCAGCGCGGAGAGGATTTCGCAGCGAATACCACCCGTGCAATAGGAGACCACGGGCTTGTCCTTCATCCAGTCATACTTGCCAGATTCGAGTTCAGCGATGAAGTCGTGGGTCGTACGCACATCCGGCACCACGGCATTCTTGAATTTGCCGATTTCCGCCTCCATGGCGTTGCGGCCGTCGAAGAAGACGACCTCCTCGCCACGCTCCTCCACCAACTTGTTGACCTCTTCGGGCTTGAGGTGGACACCACCGCCGATGACGCCGTTCTCATCCACTTTGAGCTCGCCCGGCGCGCCGAAGGCCACAATTTCATCGCGCACCTTGACCGACAGGCGCGGGAAGTCTTCCGCTCCGCCTTCGGACCACTTGAACTCCATCTTCTTGAAGCCCGGGTACTCGCGCGTCTCGCGCACATAGCGCTTACACGCGTCCATGTCCCCGCCCACGGTGCCGTTGATTCCGTGCTCCGAAATGAGGATACGGCCCTTGAGCCCGAGCTTTTCGCACAGGGAGCGCTGCCACAGCATGATCGCGGTGGGGTCCTCGATGGGAGTAAAGCAGTAGTAGAGGAGAATCTTGCCAATAGTCACGCCCGCAAGTCTAGGCCCGCTGCGAGGTAAAACCCCAATCTTTTGGGCACAGCGCTGCAACCGCTCTTAACCCAAAGCCCCAGACCTCGATCCCGAAACCTCCTGGTGGGTGGTGGGGCGTCGCCAAGCGCTTGCCGACGCCCACCTGCGTGCTGTCAAGGGGTGAATGCGCCACTTCGACCGGGAGGTAGTTGTGACGCGTTGGACTCCGAAGGATGTTAAGGAAGCCGCTATTGAGCGCGTGGTGGCAGGTGAGGCAGTTAGTCTCGTCGCGCGTGATGTGGGTGTGGGTCCCGATACGGTTTACGGTTGGTTGAGGGTAAGAGGTGTCGAGCCTCCTGGCAGGCGTGCGAGTCGTCTGCGTGATCCGTTTGTCCGTGAGGCTGTTGGGTTGGTGCGTGCAGGTATGTCGATCAATCAAGCAGCACAGACTGTTGGAATATCGACTGGCTTGCTTCACAGCAGGTTAAAGAAAGCTGGTGTAATCGAAGTGCGGCCTAGACGCGCCCACTTGTCACCTGATGAACGTGCCCAGGCCGTGGAGCGAGTGCTTGCTGGTGAGAACTGTCAGACAGTGGCTGATGCTATCGGTGTGCATCCTTCTACCGTGTATGAGTGGATAAGGAAGCAGCGGTATGCGAAGTCACGCCGGCAGCGACATCGCCGAACGCCTGATGAGGCGGTGGTGTCTATACCAGATACAGGCAAGAAGCTGGGTAAAGATTCTGGTATGCCAGCACCGATGAAAACTCAAGCCGTCGATGGATTTCCTAGCGGCGTATTCGACAAACACGCCTTAGTAGGGCGTGGTCGCAGGCTTACTGTTGAAGACCGTGTTGCTATTGAAGCGGGATGTCGTGTCGGTGATTCGGCACGAGCCATCGCGCAGAAAATCAATAGGCACCACAGTGTCGTCGCCCGTGAAATCACCCGTAATGGTTGGAAGATCGTCGATGAGGACGGCGCAGAGCAGCTGCGGTATAACGCCCACGGCGGAATCAAGCGCTATGCGCCGCTCACCTGCAGGTTGCGGGTTTTAGGTCTGGGGAAATGCGGTGTGCGCTGGAGGCGTCGAAGTCGGTCGCCTAAGTCAATACTCATCAATGCTCGCCGCGTAGCAGTTTGAAGACGATTGAATCGTCCTTACGCCCCACTCCCTCGCGATGTCCTCTGATATAAAGTTGCTCCGCCGTAACTGCAAGTGGTACTTCTTGGTGTACTTCTCGTGCAGCTTCCCCGACTAGTCCCATATCCTTCACAAAGATATCGAGTGCACTACGCACCTCATCAAAGGCCTCATCAACCATCCTCTGCCCGCGATCACCAAACATAAAGCTAGCTGCAGCTCCTGTTCCAAGCACCTTGTGCACCCGGGAGACTTCCAGCCCCATCGAATCCGCTAGAGCTAGTGCTTCGCCAGCAGCTGCGATATGGACGCCGCACAACAGCTGATTTACGATCTTGAAACGCTGGCCGTCGCCAGGACGTTCGCCGACTACGGGGGCGTTTGACGCCATTGCATCCAGAAGTGGCTGAACGACGGCCACAGCGGAACTGTCGCCAGACACCATCATGAGTAGATCCCCTGTTTTTGCTCGTGCGACGCCGCCAGACACTGGTGCGTCAACGACATGTACGCCTGTACCCGCAAGGCCATCAACAGCTTGTTCAATGGCCTTCGGGCCGACGGTCGCCATAATGAGAATTACTGAACCTTGAGAAAGGTGAGGGGAAATTCCTTCTTCTCCGAATAGGACGGATTGCAACTGGTCTCCAGTTGCCACCATAATCGCGGTGACGTCGGCACCAGAAACAGCCTCACGAGCGTTAGAGGCAGCGCTCACTTGAGGTGCTACTGATTCGAGTGAAGAGGGCTGGACGTCAAATGCCGTGACGCTCATTCCAGCTGATGCGGTTGCGAGGGCCATTGGCCCTCCCATGGCGCCGAGCCCGATCCAGGCAACTTTTGGAGTGGTGCGCACTTAAAACTCCCTTGAGTGTAAAAATAAATTGGTAGGTACTGTGAAATTTTCCAGCTAATCTACTCTCGGTGTATGTAGTCATCGGGTAGATTCGCAGTTTTTGATATGCGGATTAAGGTTGGCCCTATTCTTTAGTGAGAAAAGGATAAGCCTAAGCATCTGTCGTGGCAGCTCGTAGCCTTTCAACGACCTCTGCCAAAGCCTCCTTACCGCCTACATTTCCCGGGAAAACTACGTACGGTACTCCGATCACGTCTTCAGGAGCTTCGGTAGCAGTAAACAAGCTAATCTGCCCCTCATAAAACTGACCTTGGACCTTGGCACGCTGAATCCCGAGGCCCGAAGCCGCTACCTCGTGGGATGTAATACCTCCCTTGGCGACGACCCAGGCTGGACGTGCTTCCCTTGCTGCTTGCACCACTGCAACGACTGCATCAGAGACTTGTCGTGCGATCGCGAGAGATTCAGCCTTTGACTCTGTCCTAATCAGTTCTCGACTCGTGTACAGGACGCAATCGGAACTCGCTAGCGCTTCTCTCACACGCATTGAAACCTCATCGATATGCTGCTCACGGGATCCTGAATCGAGCAGCTTAGGAACCTGCAGCTCAAACTCATGGAGATTGCTTCGCTGCTGAAGTACTGCAAGCTGTTGGCTCGTGAGCCCTACGTGTGAGCCAACGACGACGAGCCCATGAGCTGTGCGTGATGGATCAATTTCTAAGGAATCAGAAGTAATCAGTTGAGCGTTTCGCTGCCCAGCTAGGGAGCGAACGAAGGAAGGGCCGCAACGAGTCACAAACACTTTGCCCTGTTCTTCGAGTTCTGCCACTGCTTCTGACACGATATCCATGTCGGAATATTCGGTGGCATTAACTATTATCCAGCGTCGATTCTTCGCCTCGACGAGCTTTGCCTTGACCGTTTCTACGCCACCGTCGCGGATATCGGTGAGACTTATTGAGACACACTCCTCCGCGCGGACTATCCCACCAGACCTCTCTTCAAGAAAGTCCGCAAGGTTCGAGTGGGAATACCCAAATGTTGCGTCGTTCGCAAAGTCAGTGTCCTCCACCTGTTGCGCTTTTCCGTCCACTATGGCGAAGTGAACATCATTTTTAGTGAATCGGCCTGCTTCAATCATCGCCGGGCAGAACAAAAAGCCATCTACTTCGATGTTGTGCTCCGCAAGCGCATCAGCAATTGCATTTGGCTCTGCGATTACGTGGCCGCGAAGCGTTGAATCCGAGCGAGAAACAACATGTAGGCCGCGGCAGTCTTCCAAGCGTTCGACTACGGACCCAACCATTTTGCGGTTGATTTCTACGGCAGCGTCTTCATCGAGGGCGCGCGAATTCGTGAGGACAAAACACGCTGAACCTCGGTTCTGTAGCACCTCGGCCGGAATAGATGGATCAGTATCGAGGGCCACTTCGACGTTCGAAACGCACTGTGAGCCAGTAGGGTCGTCGTCAAGCACCAGAAGACGCCTCGATGGTGCCTCAAAAAGATTCATTTTTTCATGCCTTTCCATTACGCCATTGCTCCTAGTACTAGCCACAAGATTCCAACTACAACGAATCCAACTATTGACATGATCGTTGTCGTCACTGTGTAAGACTTCAACGCTGATGCGGTATCTACTTGGAAGTAGCGGCTCCACACCCAGAACAAAGAATCATTTACATGGCTAAATGCCATCGAGCCGATGCCGACAGTCACAGTCACCAGTGCTACTTGCAATCCATTAAGCTCCAGGGAGGCAATCATTGGTGCCACTAATGGGGCAGTTGTAAGTGCCGCAACGGTTGCGGACCCTTGGGCTGCGCGAATAAAAGCTGCAAGCAACCATGCCAGCACGAGCACTGGTAGCCCCGTGGACACCAGCAAATCAGCTACAGCATCGGCAACACCGGTTTCAGTCAAGACTTTGCCGAAGGTCCCCCCTGCGCCAGTGATCAAGATGACTGCGGCCGTAGCAGGAAGTGCCGAGGCTACAACGTCCTCTACCTGTTCCTTGCCCCAGCCACGTGCAAAACCTAAGACCCCAGTCGCGAATATGACGCCAATGAAAAGAGCGATGGGAGAGTCACCAACGAAGCCCAGGAAATCCCGTACTGCGGTACCTTCATCAAGCATGAGTGTAGATACGGTGCCACCCATAATGAGCACAAGAGGGAGGAGAATCGTGGCAAGAACGAGCCCCACTGACGGTGCCCCTCCATCATCAACTTCGACGTCTTGGTTTGCGGTAGTTCCGGCGGCTTGACTACCAACAGCTGGCACCGGAGAAAAAACCTTCTTGACTATGAAACCTGAGAACACTTGGCCTACCAGCCACATAACGACGGCAGGAATCAGACCAAGTAAAAGAACCATGCCTACATCAGCTTGCATCAGCTCTGAGGCGCCAACGATTCCAGGGTGCGGTGGGAGAACTACATGCACTGTTAGCAAAGCAGCAACTACAGGCAAGGCGTAGGCAAGCATATTTGTTTTTCCACCCATTCGACGGGCCACGGCAAGTGTGATTGGAACGAGCACGATTGTCGCTACATCAACAAAGACCGGAATACCAAAAATAAATGAGGCAGCGCCTAGTGCCCATGGTGCGCGCTTCTCGCCGAAGTTTTTCTCAAGAGAACGAGCTAGTACTTCAGCGCCACCTGAGACTTCCACTATTCGACCGAGCATTGCACCAAGCGTGACAATGAGAGCGACACCTCCGAGTGTTCCTCCCATACCATCTTTGAGTAGAGGTACAACTTCCGAAAGCGGTACGCGCGCTGCAAGTGCCAAAGCGATCGACACAAGTAGCATCGCGATAAATGGATGGGTCTTTGCTCTAATGATCAAAAAGAGAATGAGAGCTACCGCAGCAATGCCGAGCAGCACGAGCGTTGTTGGGGACATTAGAAATCCTCCTCGGTTCCAGAAACTTGGTGAAAGGCAATAAGCCCGCAAGGGTGCCGCCCATTCAGTCCTTGACAAGAATAAAAGACTCAATGTGAGGTGTCTTACGGTAGGATGTTAAAAGTATCTCACATCACTTGCATTGAGGGGAGTCTACCTATGATTGATGCGCGTGCGCTAAATATAAATTCTGCTTTGTTTTTCGAACGCTTATTGCTATAGAAAAGCCTCATCACTTCCGCAGTGCATTGGTTCACGAAAGTGGTTTATGACTTTCTTATTCCTCCCTATCGGAAGGAATTCACCCCATTTTCTATGCCATGGTCTTCAGAACCTTTTCTTGGCTGTTAGTGACTGGCGAAGCCCATCCTCAATACGAGAGGGGCGGGGCGCTGGCGGCCACTACATTCTTCATAAGGAGCAAGTATGAACATCGTTATCACTGGAGGTGCGGGTTTTCTCGGGACCCTGCTTATTCAGCATTTTCTTTCCGAGGCAGACCACGGCAAGCTTGATTTGAACGAGATTGTTTCATTTGACCTTGCTGCTGCCCGGGTGTCAGATCCGCGCGTGCGCTCCGTGGTTGGAGAGATCACCGATCGAGAGACTGTCCTACAAGCAATCACTGGAGAAACTGATGCAGTTATCCATTTAGCAGCCGTGCTTTCGGGTGGTTCGGAGGCGGATTTTGATTCGGCATTGAGTGTCAACATAGATGGCACTCGTTGTCTTCTCGAGGCCGTGCGTCATACTCGTAGCGCTAAGGGGGCTCATCCTGCACGGTTCGTCTTCACGAGCTCTCTTGCCGTGTTTGGGGGCAGTCTTCCGCAAGTAATGCCTGAATACTGGGCCACTCAGCCTGACTCTACCTATGGGGCAACCAAGTCCATTGGAGAGCTGCTTGTCAATGAGTATGGACGAAAAGGCTTCGTAGATGCTCGCATTTGCCGACTCCCTACGATCTCGGTGCGACCTGGTAAACCGAATTCTGCCGCGAGCTCATTTGCTAGCGGGATCATTCGTGAGCCTCTTAACGGTGTGCCGTCGGAGGTCCCCGTGCCGCACGATACGAGAATGTGGCTTGCATCGCCGCAAGTAGCAGTTCGTAATCTTGGAAGGGCACTCTTAGTTGAAGGCTCAAAACTCGGCTCGTGGAGAGTTATGAATCTTCCAGGAATTTGTGTCACGGTTGGCGAAATGCTGGATTCGCTTGAGCGTGTGGCTGGCTCTGAAACGAGAAAGCTTGTTAGTGACAAGCCTGATGAGAGTATTGCTGCGATAGTTACAAGCTGGCCGGGAAATTTCGATGTGTCAAGAGTGGAAGCCTTAGGTTTTGAACGTGATCGTGATTTCGATTCAATGGTGCAGCAATACCAGGATGACTTCTTGAGCTAGTTAGCCCGGGGTATTGGTGGCTTCGTTCTTCGATTGCGAACGACTGATTGAGTTTCGTCTTTTTCTGCGTGCCTCTTTCCCGGGACTTCAGTGGTTGACTAGGCGACCTGGTAGAAACCCTGGCTGGAATACGGGATGGGAGCATGATCCCTCCCCTGCACTTTGTCCACTCGCGTGGGTTGGCCCAGGCCAAAGCCCCAGACCTCGATCCCGAAACCTCCTGGTGGGTGGTGGGGCGTCGCCAAGCGCTTGCCGACGCCCACCTGCACCTTTCGGGTTCCAGGTCTGGGGGAATGCCTGCGGGAAGGCGCTTCCAGCCAAGGTCCAGCAGGTGAGGTCTAGCGCTTCTGGTACAGCGCGCTCTTACGAGCGAAGACCGGATCGGAGGTCACGAGCACCCCGAGGTTGCGGAAGATGCCTTCATCCACAGAGCCCAGGATGGTGGTGGTGTGGACGTCGCAGCCCTGCAGTTCCTTCAATGCATCGAGGGCGCGGCGCGCATTCTCATCCTTCGCCGCGGATACCGACAGCGCGATGAGCACCTCGTCGGTGTGCAGGCGCGGGTTCTGGGAGCCCAGGTGCTTCGTCTTCAGCGTTTGGATGGGCTCGATGGATTCCGGGGACAACAAATGCAGCTCATCATCGATACCGGCCAGGTGCTTGAGCGCATTGAGCAGCGCGGCTGCGGAGCAGCCCAGCAACGGGGAGGTGCGGCCGGTGATGATGGTGCCGTCGTGAAGCTGCAGCGCGGCTGCCGGACCGCCGGTCTCCTCCGCTTTCTCACGCGCCGGTAACACAACCGGGCGGTCGGTGGACTTGATGCCGGCCTTCGCCATGACTACAGCGGCGCGCTCGGATTGCGTGGTGTCGAGGCCATTGCGGGCCTCCTCCACCAGCGTCTTGAAGTAACGGCGGATGATCTCCTGCTGGGATGCCTCGCGGCAGACCTCATCGTCGGTGATGCAAAAGCCCACCATGTTCACGCCCATGTCCGTCGGGGACTGGTAGGGCACAGTGCCGGTCAGGCGCTCCAACAGCGACTTGAGCAGCGGGAAGGCCTCGACGTCGCGGTTGTAGTTGACCGTCGATTCGCCGTGCGCGGAGAGGTGGAAGTGGTCGATGACGTTGGCGTCGTTGAGATCCACCGTGGCCGCCTCATAGGCCAGGTTCACCGGGTGATTAAGCGGCAGGTTCCAGATGGGGAAGGTTTCAAACTTGGCGTAGCCTGCCTGCACGCCGCGCAGATTCTCGTGGTAGACCTGCGAGAGCGCGGTCGCCAGCTTGCCGGAGCCCGGCCCCGGCGCGGTGACCACGACGAGGTCACGGGTGGTCTCCACGTAGTCGTTCTTGCCCAGGCCGTCCTCGGAGACAATGAGGTCGATGTTGGCGGGGTAGCCCGGGATGACGCGGTGGCGCGCCACCGTCAGCCCCAGGCGCTCGAGGCGCTCGATGAAGGCCTCCGCCTGGCTGTTGCCATCCTCGAGCTGGGTCATGACGATGTTATTGACCAGGAAGCCGCGGTCCCGGAAGACGTCGACAAGCCGCAGCACGTCATCTTCGTAAAGGATTCCCAGGTCACCGCGCATCTTCTGACGCTCGATGTCCTTGGCATTGATGCAAACGAGGATTTCTACGTCATCCTTGATGCGCTCGAGCATCGCAATCTTGTTATCCGGCGTGAAACCGGGCAGCACGCGGGAGGCGTGCATATCGTCGAAAAGCTTGCCGCCCATCTCGAGGTAAAGCTTCCCGCCGATTTCTTTGCGCCGAGCGTTGATGTGCTCCGACTGCAGTTCAATGTATTTTTCACGGTCAAAACCGAGTGCGCGCCCCATAGTATTTAGGCCCTTCCGTTCAACGGGTAGTACCCGGAAAGTCTACAGCAGCACAGCCCCCGCGTAGACTTCCTGACATGCCTGAGGGACACGTTATTCACCGCCTTGCTCGGACACTCAATGCGGATTTCCGTAACAAGCCGCTGGCCGTGAGCAGCCCCCAAGGTCGGTTCGCTACGGAGGCCGCGCTTGTCGACGACTCCCGCCTCTTACTCGCCGAAGCCTTTGGCAAGCACCTCTTTCTCCACTTCGATGCGGATAACCCGCGCCACGTTATCTACATCCATCTGGGCCTCATCGGTTCCCTACGCTTTGAGCCGTCTGCCGATGTCTGGGGCCAAATCCGGCTGCGCATCGATAACGGCACCACAGCCGCGAATCTGCGCGGCCCGCAGTTCTGCACGCTCATTACGGAGGAGGAATACCAGGCCAAGGTGGCGAAAGTGGGCCAGGATCCGCTGCGCAAGGATGCCGACCCGGATGCCCTATGGGCCCGCGTGCATGCCTCGCGGCGCAGCATCGGCGCGATGCTCATGGACCAAGGCCTCTTTGCTGGCGTGGGCAATATCTACCGCGCAGAAGCCCTATTCCGCCAAGAACTCTCCCCCTTCATCCCCGGCAACCAGCTCGACCGAGCAGAGTTCGATGCCATCTGGTCTGATCTGGTCGATCTCATGGACTACGGCGTCGAACGCGGCCGCATCGACACGGTCCGCCCCGCCCATACGCCGGAGGCCATGGGCCGCGAGCCCCGCAATGATGATCACGGCGGCGAGGTCTACGTCTACCGTCGCGCCGGGCAACCCTGCTACGTGTGCGGCACCGAGATCCGGGAGCAGCTCATGCAGGGCCGCAACCTCTTCTGGTGCCCTACCTGCCAGCCCGCGCGCTAGGGTGTGGGTTATGCGCCCTGCTTATACCGTCGCCACTGTCCGTGCCGCTGAGAAGCGCCTGCTGGAACAACAGTCTCATGAGGATCAGCTCATGAAGCTGGCCGCCGCGGCGGTGGCAGAGGCCGCCTCGGTGATGCTGGAGGCACGCCCCGGCGCGGTGCTCATTCTTGCCGGTTCCGGCGGCAACGGCGGGGATGGGCTCTACGCCGGTGCGGCGCTGGCCTCACGCGGGGCTACGGTCCATGCCCTGGTCCCGGAACGCTGCCACGAGGAGGCCCTCGCTGCGTTCCGCAGTGCTGGTGGCACGGTCCTTCCTTCCGCCGGCACGCTGCCTAGCGGCAGCGCGCTGCTCATTGACGCCATCGCCGGCCTCGGCTCCGCCCGGGGCCTCTCCGGTGCAGCTCTGTCCCTCTACCGCGATACCACCGCTGCCGGGGCTGCAGTCTTAGCAGTCGACATGCCCACCGGCGTCGATGCCGATACGGGAGTGTGCGCCGCGGATGCCGTTAACGCCGATGTCACCGTCACCTTTGGCTCGCCACGCCTCGGCCACGCGCTGGCCGCCGAATGCGGGCAGGTTGTGGTCTCCGATCTCTTCTTGCCCGGCGCGCCTTCTTTCGCTGAGACCCTCGCCGAACTCGATGAACCAGCGGCATTCATCGCTCACGAGCCCTCCGTTCCGACGCCCTTTGCGTGGCAATCGGGCGAACTCGATCTGCCGGGCGGGCGCGCTTCCCGCCCCTGGCCGGTTGGCTGCACGGGCCCCATCACCGATCCCACACCAGGCGCGCGCTCCGACAAGTACTCCGGCGGCGTCGTTGCCCTTGCCGCCGGCAGCAACACGTACCCGGGTGCGGGAATCCTCTGCGCCACCGCGGCGGTGCGCGCCACGCCCTCGATGGTGCGTTTCATCGGGGATAACTCGATTACTTCTCTGCTGCCCGAGCTGGTCTGCCATCCAGATGTGTCCTCCGCCGGGCAAGCCCAAGCCTGGGTCGTGGGCCCTGGCCGCGGTACCGATGCCGCGGCGGCCACCGAACTGCGCAAGGTGCTAGCGCAGGACCTGCCCACCGTTCTCGACGCCGACGCCCTGACGCTTCTAGCGCGCAATACCTCCCTGCGCCAGCAAGTTACCAAGCACCCGATGACCATCCTCACCCCGCATGAAGGCGAGTTCCGCCGCCTCTATGAGGCCACTTTCGGATCTGCTCCCGATGCGTCTGATGGCTGGAGCTGCGCCCTCCACGAGCTAGCCGACGAGCTAAACAGCATCATCCTGCTCAAGGGCCGCTTGACCCGCGTCACCGCTCCGGGCCAGCCGCTCTATTCCTTCAACGCCGGTCACTCTTTTGCCGCGACCCCCGGCTCCGGGGACGTGCTCTCCGGTATCCTCGGCGCGGTCATCGCCCAGCTCTTCGCCAGCGCTCCCGCCGCGTCACCTGCCGGGGTCATCGCCGAGGTCCTCCACGCCGGTGCTATCCACGCGCACGCGGCGGCCATCGCGGCCGAGACCCCCGAGGGCTTCGCGCCATGTTCGGCCTCCCAGATTGCGGCGGCCATCCCGCGGGCCATCGCGCGGCTCCTCAACGCCGAGCGCTAGCTCCTTGGCCCGGCGCTAGCTCCGCCGCTAAGTACGTTTCGATCAAATAGCGCCCCAGAAATTCGAAGATCTGGGACCTTGTTTGATCGATCCGTACCTGGCCGCCACCACCTTGGTACGTTTTCGCAACGAAGCCCTAGAATTTCGCGGTTCGCGGGCCACTATTTACGAAAACGTGCCGTGGCCCGGCGCAGGATCCCGGACGCGGTACCGACGGACTTGCGCATGAGCCCGCGCGGGCCCACCGCCACCGTGCCGCGGTGTAGTGAGGTGTTCTCCCACGGCCACGTCATCCCGGCCCATGCTGCTGCGACGGCAAGGATTTCCACTGCGATGTAGCCAGGCCATGGGCCGAATAGGTTGATGATGGAGGAGCTGCCCGGCGCGTGGTTCAGGAAGCCATAGTTGCCGTCGGTCTTCGCGTTGACTGCCATCGCGATAGCCATCCACACCGGCGTGACCTTCACGGCGAAGCGGTAGCCCTTCCACGTCGGGCGGTAGCCCAAGCCGAAAGTCAGCGCCAGCGGCACGGCGAGTGCAACAATGTGGAAGAACCAATAGGTACCAAACCGCAGCCACCGCGGGGAGAAGTAGTAGATGACATCCGGCGTGATGATGGCCTGCGGGTTGAGGATGATGCCCCAGAAGTAAGACAGGGTCAGGGCATGCTCATTGCCGGTGATAAGACCCAGCGCCAAGATCGGGCGCAGCACATCACACAGGTGCAAAGGCAAAGACTCTCGGATATCGAATTGCTTCGGGTCTAAGGAGATGACCGTCCACGCAGTACCCGCCACCAGCAAGGCCCAGCCCACCATCCGGCGGATGAAGGTCTCACGGGAGGTTCCCTTGATTCTGCGGGCAGCGACGATAAAGACCCCGCAGGCCACCACGGTGATGCTCAACATGAGCGCGTGCAGCGCGGTCCACTGCTGCATGCGCGGGTAGTCAGTCGGGCTTACTCGGGGCTTGCGGGGTCGTATCATAACGGGGTGATAATTTACCCCTTTGTTTGAACACGTGAGAGATGAGAGGCTTCCTACGCGGCTAGCTCAGAGTATTCGGAAAGCTTTCCGTCCTTGACCTCAACCACGTTGTCGGCATAATCAAGCAGGCTGCGGTCGTGCGTGATGAACAGGGTTGCGGTATCGAAGTCATCGGTGACACCGCGCAGGAGCTTGGCAATCTCGCGGGAGAGCTTGGAGTCGAGGGCAGAGGTGGGTTCGTCGGCAAGCAGCACGGAAGGCTGGCCCATGAGCGCGCGCGCAATGTTGACGCGCTGGCGCTGGCCGCCAGAAAGCTGGTTCATCCGGCGGTTGCCAAAGCCCTCCAAGCCCACGAAGCTGAGCAGCTCATCGGCACGATCCTGGCGCGGCTTGCGGCCCTCCATGTGGTCAATGATGAGCAGCTGTTCGCGCGCCGTCAGGGCGGCCAGCAGGTTGGCCTGCTGGAAGATGAGGCCGCGGGAGCCGGTTCGCTCCACGCTGCCGGAGTCCGGCTCGATGAGGCCGGCGGCTACGGACAGCAGGGTGGACTTGCCGGACCCGGATTCGCCGATGACGGCGGTGAGCTCGCCGGGTTTGACGTCCAAGCTGACGCCGTCGAGTGCAGTGGTGCGGGACTGGCCGTCTGGGTAGGTCACCACGATGTCGCGAAGGGACAGTGCAGGGGAAGAAGCGGTGGTAGTCATTAGGCGTTGCCTCCTAGGGCGTCGAGCGGGTTGATCTTGGAAACGCGGCGGGTGGCCAGGAAAGCACCAGCGATGCCGAGCAGCCAGATACCGAGCGCGGGGACGATGACGGTCATGGCGGAGACCTCGAAGGGCACGGCACCTTGGGCGGCAAGGCCCAGCAACCAGCCGACGAGCGCGCCGACCCCTACGCCAATCGCGAGGATGATGGCAGCCTGCGCGATGGCGTCCTTGAGCAGGTACTTCACGCTGGCGCCAAGGGCACGCAGGATGGACAGGTCACGGGTGCGCTGGATGGTCCAGATGCTCAGGAAAGCGATGGTGACCAGCGCGGAGATTCCGTAGAGGAAGGCCTGCATGGTCAGCAGGGAGCCGCGCTCCGAGCTATAAGCCGGCAGGCCGGACAGGGCCTTGCCCATGGACACGGAGGTGTCGGTCGGCTCGTGGGACAGCACGGCCACACCCACCATGTCTTCGGGGGAATGGGAGACCTTCTGCCAAGTTGCGGTGGAGACCCACACCACCGGGGAGTGGGAATAGTACTCATCCTCAACCACCGCGTTCACGTCCAGGTCCACGCCGCCGAGGGTGCCCCGGGATGGCGCGTTCAGGGCGTCGTCGATGGATTGGCTCAAGACCATGCCCTCCTCCGGAATCACGGTGCTGGAGCCAGGGATCTGGGTACCTTCGGGCAGGCCGAAGACCGCCACGCCGCCGTGGCCCTCAAGCTTGGTCTGCGAAGTACCCAGCGGAATGCCAGAAGCGGGGACATCCTCGGCGAAGATCTCCGACTCGGTGAAGGACGGGTCTTCCGTCGAGAAGGTCACATAAGGAGTCTGCTCCCCGAGCGCCTCGAGGGCGGAAGTATTTTGCTTGGAGAGGCCTTGGGTCAGGCCGGACAACATAACGAGCAACAACGTAATTAGAGCCACGACGCCGCCGATCAGGAAGAACCGACCGCGGGCGGTGACTATCTCTCTCAATGCCAGGAACATACTCTTAATCCTGCTGTGGCCAGCGCAGAAAGTAATCGAGTAGCCAGTTGAACCTCCACTCAACCAGTTGGTTGATTCCCCTTCCTCCAGCCAGAGGATAAGCTGGAGCGCCGTGATGATGAGCAACAAACTGTGGACCGTGGGACTGCACGCCATGTTTGGCTTTCTCCTCGTCTTCGGCGTGCTCCGCGCGTGGGCCGATGACCGCCTTGACGCCCGCGCTCTCGGCCTCTCCATCGCACTCGCAGTGGTCTACACGGGGTTTGCCATCTTCGGCTCCCGCACCATCACCCGCCCCGTCCCCACCACGCTGTGGCTCGCCGCCCTGTGCCTGCTGTGGATCGGGCTTATGGTGCACGCCCAAGACTTCATGTGGCTCGAGTTCCCGCTGGTCTTCGTCTTTATCCATGCGCTTCCCTTCTGGCCGGGAATCGTCGCCAGCGTGGTGCTGTGGGCCGTCGCCGCCTTCGTCCCCGCATGGATCCACCCGCAATTCTGGACCGCGGCCGCAGCCATCGGGCCGTTCATCGGCACCTGCTTTGCCGTGGGCGTCTACCACGCCGCCCGCCGGGTTCAGGCGGAGGCGGCGCACCACGCGGCCGTCGCCAAGCAACTGCGTGAGACCCAGGAGGAGCTAGCGGCCAGCGAGCACCAAGCCGGGCGCCTCGAGGAGAGGGAGCGGCTCTCCCGCGAGATTCATGACACCGTGGCGCAGGGGCTGTCCTCCATCGTCCTGCTCAGCCGCGCCGCCAAGAAGACATCCACGCAGCAGGACGTCACCGAGCAGCTCGCGCTCATTGAGAAGGTGGCCCAGGACAACCTGGCCGAGGCCCGGCGCTTCGTCAAGGAGCTCGCGGCCCCTGTCTCCTCCATCGATAAGGAACTGCGCGCACTCGTGGACGAGCTCCAAGCCCAAGCCAAAGGCCTCGGGCTGCGTACCGGTTTCAGGCTCAAGCTCACCGGAAGCGCCGAGGTTCCCACCGAGTTTTCCCACGTCATCCTGCGCGCCGCGCGCGAAGGACTCACCAACGTCATGAAACACGCCGACGCCGACCGCGCCGTGGTCACTCTGGGCTCTTTCGAGGATGGAATCATCCTCGATGTCGTCGATGATGGCCGCGGCATCGAGGGACCACGGGGCTTCGGGCTGACCGGCCTGGAGCAGCGTGTTCGCAGCGTTGGCGGCAGCGTCCAGGTAGAATCTTCACCCGCCGGCACCGCACTCGCGGTGCGAATCCCAACAGGAAGCAGCAGCAATGGTCAACGTGATGCTCATCGACGATCACCCCGTGGTCCGCGCCGGGCTGCGCGCGATTCTTAACGCCTTCCCCGACATCGAGGTGGTGTTGGAAGGCTCCGATGGCTCGGCCGTCGAGCAGCTGACGGATGCTGATGTTCCCCATATCGATGTGGTCGTCTGCGATATCCAGATGCCGGACGTCGACGGCATCGCCGCCACCCGGCGCGTGCGCGAGCTCGACGGTCCACCGGTGCTCATACTGACCACCTATGACACGCAGGCGGATATCCTGGCCGCCGTGGAGGCGGGCGCGCTGGGTTACCTGCTCAAGGACGCCCCCGAGGACACCCTGCACGCCGCGGTGCTCGACACGGCCGCGGGCAAGCGGACCTTGGCGCCTGAAGTCACCAACCTGCTGGCGGAGCGCTTGGCGCAGCCGGAAACCGCGCTTTCACCGCGCGAGCTGGAGATCCTGCAGGCGCTGTCCACGGGGGATTCCAACAAGCAGATTGCCCAGCGGCTCTTCATCTCCGAGGCCACGGTCAAGACCCACCTCATCCACGTCTATCAAAAGCTCGGCGTGGAAACCCGCACGGCGGCCGTCTCCGCGGCCCGTGAGCGAAAGCTCATCCAATAGATGCATACCTACGATTGCATCGTGGTGGGTGGCGGCCAATCCGGCCTGGCCACCAGCTATTACTTGCGCCGTCAGAAGCTCGATTTCCTCATCCTCGACGCCAACTCCTCCCCCGGCGGGGCCTGGCAGCACGTGTGGGATTCACTCACGCTCTTTAGCGATGCCCACTCCTCCACGCTGCCCGGCTGGCCCATGCCTTCTTACCCGGGTTTCCCGCCGGCTTCCCATGTGGTGGACTACCTCACCCGCTATGAGCAGCGCTATGACCTGCCGGTCCGGCACGGGGTGGCGGTGGAGCGCGTGCTTGACGACGATCCCCGCTTCCGCCTTCTCACCACTCACGGTGAGTTCCGATCCCGGACCGTCGTGGCGGCGACGGGCACCTGGTCCGCGCCGTTCATCCCCTTCTACCCCGGTGAGTTTCAGGGGCGCCAGTGGCACACGGCAAGCTACCCGGGGCCGAATCCTTTCTTAACCAGCACCAGCAGCGGCCATACCAGCCGTGTGGCCGTTGTCGGCGCGGGCAACTCCGGTGCCCAGATCGCCGCCGAGCTAGCCCTCGCCGGTGTGGACACCACGTGGTTCACCTCGCACCCGCCGCGCTGGATGCCGGATGATGTGGATGGGCGCGTGCTCTTTAGCCGCAACCGTCAGCGCATGCTGGCGAAGCTTCGCGGCGAACCGGACCCAGGCCCCGAAACAGAACTGGGGGATATCGTCATGGTCCCGCCGGTGCTCAAGGCCCGCGATAGTGGGCTGCTGCGCGCCACCGACATGTTTTCCTCGCTCGATGAATTGGACCGCGAAGGCTTCAGCGACCTCATCTGGGCCACCGGCTTCCGCCCAGCGTTGCGCCCGTTCCCCGGGCTGTTGGCAGAAGGAAAGCCCACGGTGGAAGGCTTCTTCCCCGTGGGCTATGGCTCGTGGACTGGTCCGGGCTCGGCCACGATTACCGGTGTGTCACCCTATGCACGGCAGGTGGCGGCGGACGTCGCCAAGCTCGTTCGCTCTTCCCGCTAGGCGCTAGAGCGCAACCATGGCGAGGAGCACCACCGCTGCCAGCGCAAGCAGGAATCCCAGGCGACGCAGAATCTTCATCTGCTCCTCGCGCCCCACGCGCGCCATGAGTGCGGCGCCGAGGACAGAGCCCACGGTGTTGTACAGAAGATCATCAATGTCGCTAAAGCCCAGGGCAAAGATGTACTGGGCGCTTTCTATGCACAGGCTAACCACGAGGCCGATGAGCATCGCCCCGCCCAAGCCCCAGCGGATCCTGGCACGGTTGCGCCCGGCCACGTAAATCGCCGCTCCCAGCGGCATGAAGAGAGCAATATTCCCCAGGAGATCGGTCCACCCGCCGTACCACACGGAGGCGTTCTCAAAACCGCCAAAGAGCTGCAGGTTGACCCTTCGCACCGCGTGCGCGGAACCATCCACCACGCCGGGGATGTCCATGAAGGGCTTGCCCACCGTCGCCAACACCACGACCACTAGGGACAGGGCCGCGACAAGGAGGGAATCACGAAGCAGGTGGCGATACGGATCCGGCGCGGGCCGCAGCCGATTGCGCGAGCGTTGAGCTTCTATCCCAGTCATGCGCCTCACCCTAGTGGTTTTCGCTGACAATCGGCTGAAGCAGTAGCCAGAAAACACTGCTTCACATCCTCTGTACGATAGTGTCCATGAACACACTGATTGTCACTCGCACCGATTCCGGAGTAACGCACTCATTCCAAGAGCAGCCCCTGCTCGGGGAAGGTGACACGGTCGTGGATGTGCAGTTTTCCTCCCTCAATTACAAAGACGCCATGGCCTTGGAGGGCGATAAAGGTGTCATGCGCATCGATCCGCTCGTCCCCGGCATCGATGTGGTGGGCACCGTGGCGGAGACTTCTGATTCTCGCCTGGACCCCGGCCAGCTTGTCGTCTCCTGCGGCGATGGCCTGGGCGAGTTCCGCCATGGCGGCTATACCACCCGCCAGCGCGTCAACGGTGAAGCCACCATCCCTGTACCCCAGCGTTTCAGCGCGCACGATGCCGCCGCAATTGGTACGGCCGGATACACCGCCGCTATCTGCGTGAACCAGCTGCGCACGCACGGCACGACGAAGGGCCATATCCTCGTCACCGGGGCCACCGGCGGCGTGGGATCCATCGCGGTCCAGCTGCTCAAGTCTTCCGGCTACGAGGTTACCGCCGTCACCGGCCGCGTGGAATCCCAGTCGGAGTACCTCACCTCACTCGGCGCGGATCACGTGCTTGACCGTGCAGCGCTGTCTGAGACCGGCCGCCCGCTGCAGAAGGCGCTGTACGACGGCGCCATTGACACCGCCGGTTCCACCGTCTTGGCCAACGTGCTGGCGCAGGTGCGCTGGGGCGGCGTGGTGGCGGCCACCGGTATGGCGGCTGGTCCGGACCTTCCTGCCTCGGTGCTGCCATTCATCCTGCGCGGCATCGTGCTGGCCGGCGGTAACTCCGTCGATGCGCCCCGCGAGGTGCGCGAGGCGGCCTGGCAGCTTCTCGACGAACACCTCGACCTCACCATGCTGAACTCTATTACTGAAACGGTGCCGCTGGCCGATGTCGCCACTGCCGCTCAAGAGCTGCGCGCCGGCTCCCGCCATGGGCGCACGGTAGTCGAGATATAGGAAGGGGCAGGTGTGAGCGGGCAGCCGTTTACTGCCCGGCCCCTTTAGTGGTGCACGCGGTGCGATAGGGACTCGTCGTCGGTGCCGGGGGCATTACCCAGCTCACCGGTGAATTCATCGTCGCTGCGCGCCAACCAGATGGAGGACACAACCAGTCCGCCCCAGATGACGACGACGAAGAGGATGAAGAGCAGGATTGCGCTTGTAGTCATTGTTATTCTCCTTTCCTACTAGCCGCTACTTGTCGTCCGTGTTCGGTGCGGCGGCGTTGCCTGTGGCAAGCGGGTTCGGTGTGCCGGCCGGGCGGCCGCCCACTGGGACGCCGTAATCAGACGTCTCTATGCCGTCTAGGTACTTGTTTCCGCGGAAGTCCACTAGCGGCATGACGAAGCTAACGAGCAGAATGACGCCCAGAACCGCCCAGCCAAAGAGCCCAATCTGTGTGGAGGAGTAGCCCTCATAACCTTCGCGGACAATCGTGATGATCTCGTTGACCAGGAAGTAGACGAGCAGCAGCGGGGTCGCGACGAAAGTCAGGAACTGCCAGAAGCCACCCACCTTGAACTGCGACACGGCGTTGATGTGCTGCTGGATCTCGCGGCGGCGGCCGGTCACCCAGCCGACGACTACGAGGGCGCAGATGGCGCCGAAGACGATGCCCAAGTTGTTGGTGAACTTATCCATGATGTCCAGAGTGACCAGGCCCGAGGAGGTGGCGAACAGGAAGCAGGACAGTACTCCCATCGCGCTGCCAACGCTGATGGCAGAAACGCGGCGAGAGATGTTGAACTTATCTGCCACGGCGGAGACAACGACCTCCATGATGGAGATCAGCGAGGTCACACCGGCCAGGAACAGGGAGCCAAAGAAGAGGACACCGAACAGCCAGCCGAGCGGCATGAGGTTAATGATCGTCGGGAAAGCGATGAAGGCCAGACCGATACCAGACTCAGCCACCTCATCGACAGACACGCCCTGCTGGGCGGCCATGTAGCCCAGAGTGGCGAAGACACCGATGCCGGCGAGAACCTCGAAGGAGGAGTTCGCAAAGGCGGTAACCAGGCCCGTGTTGGTGAGGTTGGTGCGCGGCTTGAGGTAGGACGCGTAGGTGATCATGATGCCGAAACCGATGGACAGGGAGAAGAAGATCTGTCCGTAGGCGGCGATCCACACCGACGGGTTGCTCAGCACGGACCAGTCCGGAGTGAAGAAGGCGTTGAGGCCCTCGGCGGCGCCGTCAAGGAAGAAGGCGCGGATCACCAGAATGATGAACATGACGGCCAGGACCGGCAGGAAGATGGAGGTCAGCTTGCCGATGCCCTTGTTGATGCTCGTGGCCAGCGTAGCGATGCAGACAACCCATACGAGGATCATGACGCCCAGAATGGATGGGACAACGTGCCCGGAATAGGTTGCCTCCGCGTCTGCTTGGAGGAAGTCAACCATGAAGTACGTCGAAGGATCCTCGCCCCACGTCTGCTGCAAGGACTTAATGGTGTAGAGCGCTGCCCACGCAATGATGGCGGCGTAGTAGATGGCGATGAAGAAGTTCACGCCGACCTTGAACCAGCCGATTCCTTCCCAGCGGCTGCTGATGCGGCGGAATGCCAGCGGCGCAGAACCGCGGAAGCGGTGACCAATGGCGAGGTCGAACCACAGGATGGGGATACCGGCGGTCAGCAGGGCCACCATGTATGGGATGAGGAAGGCGCCGCCGCCGTTCTCATAGGCAACGTAAGGGAAGCGCCAGATGTTACCCAGGCCGACGGCGGAACCGATGGCGGCCATGAGGAAGACGAAACGCGTATTAAAAGTATCGCGTGTAGAGCGAGTCTTATGCGGGGTTGATGTGGTCATGAGAGAACTTTCTTCTTGAGCAAATATCGCGCACCACAAGACCGTAGGAATTGTTTATACGGGCCGCGTACGACGAGTATTAGCGAGAAGCTTAGCCTACCTGCCAACCTATAGGTACCGTTTTGAATAATTATTTACCCCCACAACGCCACACCCCCTTTAGGGCCTGACCCTCCAACCGGAACAAAAGCCAGCGGAGAAAGGGTTAAGCGCTAAAGGGGGTGGCGGGTGAACAAACTCGGGGCGATTAAACGTGCAGATCGCGGTCCTGAATACCCTTCGGGACGGTGAGCACACCGATGAGGGAAACGACCGAAATCGCGATGCCGTAGGCGGCGATGGCCATCGAGGTCTCGTACCGCGTGTACAGCATCTCTGCAATCATCGGGGCAAAGGCACCACCGATGATGGAGCCGAAGGCGTAGCCGATGGACACGCCCGACAGGCGCACCCGCACCGGGAACATCTCCGCGTACATCGCTGACTGCGGGCCATAGGTCGCACCCAGGATGACACCTAGGAGGAACACGGCCACGCCGAAGAACATGACGTTGCCCGAGTCAACCGCCCAGAACACCGGGGTGATATACAGCGCCAAGACGATGTAGCCGCCAATGAACGTCGTGCGCCGCCCCACCCGGTCAGACAGGTGGCCGAAGTACAGCGTGCCGATAAACCAACCAATCGACGCGATCAGGGCTACCCCAAGGGCCTGGGGGCGGGTATAGCCCACAACCTTCGTGCCATAGGCGGTGAAGTAGGCGATGACGAAGTAGCCAATCGCGTTGTTGGCGGCGAAGATAACTGCGCACTTGATGACGGTTCCGAGGTGGCCCTTGAACAGGACCGCGAGCGGTGCGGTGGACTTTTCCTTCAGCTCTTCCATCTCCGCGAAGGCCGGGGACTCTTCTACCGCCCGGCGGATCAGGTAGCCCAAGAGAATGAGCACGACTGAGGACAGGAACGGGATACGCCAGCCCCAGGCGAGGAACTGCTCCGGAGTCAGGACGGCGGAGAGCACCAGCATAAAGATGGTGGCCAGGAACATGCCGAGGGGTACTCCTACCTGCGGGAACGCACCAAAAAGTCCGCGCTTGCCGTGCGGGGCGTGCTCAACGGCCAGCATCGCCGCACCGCCCCATTCACCGCCGGCGGAGAGGCCCTGAAGGATACGTAAGAGCACCAGCAGGATAGGTGCTGCCATGCCGATGGAGGCGTAGGTAGGCAGCACACCCATCAGCATGGTGGCCAAGCCCATGCCAACCAGCGTGACGACAAGAACCGGCTTGCGTCCGAGCCGGTCACCCAAGTGGCCGGCCAGAATGGCCCCGAGGGGACGGAAAAGGAAGGAGATACCCAGCGACGCCCAGGCAATGATCTGAGCGAGCGAGGCGCTTTCGTTGGAGACCGGATCGAAATACTGGGTAGCGAAGATCAGGCCGGCGGCCTGAGCGTAGATGAAGAAGTCGAACCACTCAATAGTGGTGCCGACCATCGAACCGGCGAGCACGCGCTTGTGCTCTGTGGTGATTCCCGGCCCTTGGGCAGGCTGTTGGGTGACTGGTGCAGACATAGTGGGAGTCTTTTCTCTATGGGTGCAGAAGCACGGTGGATACAGTTAAAGCCAGTGAACGAAAGGGACAATGGTGAGGCGGGGCGTGCCAAAGAAGCCGAGAACGCGGCAGCGTTTTACTGATCGCGGTTGTCGACGATCCTCTTGGCCTTGCCCTCACCGCAATCGACGTGGTCAGTGATCTCGACGCCAACAGTGACGCCGATGCGCTCCTTGATCTGTTTCTTCAGCCACGCGGCGGAGGCATCGATCTGATCAGGAGTAGCCTCCGAGGAGTGCTCAACCACCAGGGTGAGGTGGTCCATGCGGCCACGCTTGCTCAGCACGCACTGGTAGCGCGGGCGAAGCACGCGGTCCTCAGTGATGATCTCCTCGAACTGCGACGGGAAGCAGTTCACGCCACGCAGGATGATCATGTCATCGTTACGAGCGGAGATACGGTCGATGCGACGCATCGAACGCGCAGTGCCCGGGAGCAGGCGGGTGATGTCGTGGGTGCGGTAACGAATGATCGGGAAGGCCTCCTTGGTGAGGGAGGAGATGACCAACTCGCCGTACTCGCCGTCTGGAACCGGCTGCATGGTCTCCGGATCGATGATCTCTGGGTAGAAGTGGTCCTCCCAGACGGTCAGGCCATCCTTGGTCTCGACACATTCTTGGGCCACGCCAGGGCCCATTACCTCGGAGAGGCCGTAGATATCGGTGGCCGTAATGCCGAAGCCTTCTTCGAGTTCGCGGCGCATTCCCTCGCTCCACGGCTCGGCGCCAAAGACGCCGGCGCGCAGGGAGGATTCGCGCGGATCCAGGCCTTCCTTGCGCATGCGGTCAAGGAGGTTGAGCACGTAAGACGGCGTACCCAGAATTGCGTCCGGCTGGAAGTCCTGCATGATCTGGATCTGGCGCTCCGTCTGACCACCGGAGGTCGGAATCGCCGTGGCTCCTAGGGCCTCAACGCCATAGTGAGCGCCCAGGCCGCCGGTAAAGAGGCCATAGCCGAACGTAATCTGAACCTTATCGCTCTTGCGCAGGCCGCCTGCCCGCAGCGAACGGGCTACGAGCTCGGCCCAAATACGCACGTCATTCTCGGTGTATCCCACGACGGTCGGGCGACCCGTGGTGCCGGAAGAAGCGTGGATGCGGGAGATTTGGTTCTGGCCAACAGCAAACATCCCGAAGGGGTACTCCGCGCGAAGGGTTTCCTTGTCGGTGAACGGGAACAGCGCAAAGTCCGCGAGTTCCTTGAAGTCATCCGGGTGAACGCCCTTCTCATCGAACGCACGGCGGTAGTGCGGGACGTTGTAGTACGCGTGGCGAAGCTCGTTCTTCGCGCGCGCGGTCTGCAGCGCAATGATTTCATCGCGGGAGGCGTACTCAATGCCCATCTGGGGGCCGTGGTGGTCAGAGAAGATATCAAACGTTGCGGTCACGTCATTTGCCTTTCATTTCGAGGAGAGGGGAAATACCACACCCTTTAAGCTCCCTCGAAAGTGCTGCAAGAAGTTGGTTAGCTGGGACAACGCACAAAAGTACGTTAATTACTTACCGTTCGGTTGGGTAAGTCTTGTGACGTACACTACAGGCCGTTGTCGTGATAGACAACACAATTAGTCCAAGTTTTTGAAGCGCAACACATCATCGCAGGCCACGACGGTTTCACCGACAAAAGAAGCCCCCACCCCCATATGGAGCCCCAACGGCGGAGCGAAACGCTCGCCCCCGACTAGCTGATCAACTACTTGCCCATCGCGACTAGCCCGTCGCTTGCGGAGCTAGGCCGCCAAACACAACACTCTCAAAAGCACTGGCCAGCTCCTCGGCACCAAGTCGACCCTCCGGCTCGTACCAATCAGACGTCGAGTTAATCATTCCGAAAATCATGCGGGTCAACAGCGGAGCCTCAATATCGGAGCGAATAGCACCCTCCTCCTGAGCAGCCTCCACCAGCGGAACCACGGAACGCGTCAGCGTACGGCGGCGCTCCAACGCGCTCCGCTCCACCTCGGAGTTTCCACGCAAACGGAGCAAGAGCGCGACAGACTTCGGGTCGGAGCACAGCACCTCAATCGAGCCACGCAACAGCCCGCGCACCCTCTCCCCCGCCGACACATCGGCCGCGGCCATCTCTTCCGCAACCGCTTCCAAACGGCTCAGTGCCTGCACTACCGTGAGCTCCAAAATCTCTTCTTTGGAAGAGATGTGGTGATAGAGCGCGGACTTAGAAATCCCCAATTCGCTCGCCACATTATCCATCGACGTGGCGTCGTAGCCGCGGGCTGTAAAAGCACGGACAGCTGCACGAATGACATCTTCACGGGAGTAGCCGGGGCGGCCACGTGCCGCGCCCTGGACAGTGGATTTCTCATTCTTCACGCAGTCCATTCAAGCAGAGAGCCCCGAGCACCGTTAGACTAGTGAGCCACCACACCCCTTTTCGCTCCCTCGGCAGCACTGCGGAAACCCCTTACCTCAAGGAGGAATTCCCATGAGCACCGAGCACCCCATCCTCGCCCCCGGCGTCGCCGAAAGCCCCGAGTTCACCCACGTGCGCACCATGTTCGACGATGACCGTGCCACCGCGGAGATTGGCGCGAAGATTACCGCGCTAGACGTCGGCAAGTGCGAAGGCCACTTCACCGTCCGCCCGGAGATGTGCAATGGACATGGCACGGCACAGGGTGGCTATTTATACATGTTTGCCGATTCCATCTTCGCCGGCGTTTGCAACTCCGGTGGCGACTTGGCCGTGGCCGCGCACAACTCGATTCACTACATCGCCCCCGCCTTCGAAGGGGATGTCGTTGACGGGGTTGGGGTGACCCGCCAAGCCTGGGGCCGCAACGGCGTTGTCGACGTCACCCTCAGCATCAAGGGTAAGCCCATCGCCGAATTCCGCGGCACATACCGCGTGCTGCCCGCCAAGCCCCAGAACCGCAACAAGTAGGGCGCAGCTCACAAACTTGGTTGACATAGCTCACACATGCCCCATATACTGACCAACCAGTCAGTAAGTATCACCGAGCCGACACTGAGCAGAGAGGGAACGATTCCTCCCATGACCCCATCAGAGAAAACACTCGCCGCCGTCCCGGCCGCGGATGAAGCACAAGCACAGCAGCGCTTCGACGAGCTCATCGCCGAAGACTCCCGCATCGAGCCCACCGACTGGATGCCGGCTGCCTACCGCAAGACCTTGACGCGTCAGATTTCCCAGCACGCGCACTCCGAAATCATCGGCATGCAGCCGGAGGCCAACTGGATCAGCCGCGCGCCTTCGCTCAAGCGCAAGGCCATCCTCATGGCCAAGGTGCAGGATGAGGCCGGCCACGGCCTCTACCTCTACTCCGCTGCGGAGACCTTGGGCACCTCGCGCGACGAACTGGTGCATCAGCTTCTCGACGGCACCGCCAAATACTCCTCCATCTTCAACTACCCGGCGCGCACGTGGGCCGACATCGGAGCCATCGGCTGGTTGGTGGATGGCGCCGCCATCTGCAACCAGGTCCCGCTCTGCCGTGCTTCCTACGCACCCTATGGCCGCGCCATGGTGCGCATCTGTAAGGAAGAGTCCTTCCACCAGCGCCAAGGTTGGGAGATCCTCTACGAGCTGTCCCACGGAACGCCCGAGCAGAAGCAGATGGCGCAGGAAGCCATCAACCGTTTCTACGGACCCGCACTCCAGATGTTCGGCCCGCCGGATGATGACTCCCCCAACTCCAAGCAGTCCATGGCGTGGAACATCAAGCGCTTCTCCAACGACGAACTGCGCCAGCGCTTCGTGGACATGATTGTCCCGCAGGCCGAAGCCCTTGGCCTGCACTTCGAGGACCCGGACCTGAAATGGAACGAAGAGCGCGGCCACTACGACTTCGGCGAGCTCGACTGGTCCGAGTTCAAGGCCGTCATCAAGGGCGAAGGCCCCTGCAACGTGCAGAGGATGCAGCGACGTCGCCAAGCGCATGCCGACGGCGCGTGGGTCCGTGAGGCTGCCGCAGCTTACGCCGAGAAGCACCACTCGGCTGATACCTCGCTCATCGCTTAACCCCTAAGCACACTGCTCAACCAGCTTCGAGACTTTAAGGAAGATTCCATGTCCAGCTCCACCTGGCCCATGTGGGAGGTCTTCGTACGCTCCTCCCGCGGCCTTTCCCACGTTCACGCCGGCTCGCTCCATGCACCGGATGCCACCATGGCCCTGCGCAATGCCCGCGATCTCTACACCCGCCGCAACGAGGGAACCTCCGTCTGGGTCGTGCCCAGCGAGGCCATTGCCTCCTCCGACCCGGACTCCAAGGGCGGATTCTTCGAATCCCCCCAGGGCAAGAGCTACCGCCACGCCACGTACTACGACAAGTCGGAAGGAGTGCCGCACCTGTGACCGGATTTGCAGCCGCCGATTCTGCGACCAAGCAATCGCAGGGCAACGGCATCACCGCAGAAGACATCGCCGCCTCCGGCGCAGTGGCCCCCGAGGACACGGCTCGCTATGCGCTCATGCTGGGCGATGACGCCCTCATCCTGGCCCAGCGCCTGGGCTGGTGGATTTCCCGCGCGCCGGAGATGGAAGAGGACATCGCACTGGGCAACATCGCCCTCGATCTCATCGGGCACGCCCGCTTCCTACTGACCTACGCCGGTACCGCATGGGGCAAGACCGAGGATGACTTGGCTTACTTCCGTAACGAGGAGGAGTTCCGCTCCGCGCGCTTGGTCGAGCAGGAGAACGGCGACTTCGGCTACACCATCGCCCGCCAGCTGCTCTTCTCCTACTACCAGTACGGGCTCTACACGGCCTTGCTGGAGTCGCAGGATGAAACCATTGCGGCGATCGCGGCGAAGGCCATCAAGGAAGTCGAGTACCACGTCGACCACGCCAACCAGTGGATTCTTCGTCTGGGCCAAGGCACCGAGGAGTCCCACCGCCGAATCACGGAGGGCCTGATGTACATGTGGCCCTACCTTGACGAGCTCTTCGAGGATCTCCCGCTTCACGAGAAGCTGGCGGCAGAAGGCATCGCAGTTCTGCCCTCGAGCCTGCGCGCGCAGTTCGATGAGCGCATCGCCTACGTCCTAGACAAGGCAGGTCTGGCCATCCCGGACGTCAAGCAAGCCCGCTCCGGGCAGCGCACCGGGCGTTTCTCCGAGCACCGCGGTTTCATCCTCGCGGAGATGCAGTCCTTGGCGCGCCAACACCCCGGCGCGACCTGGTAAAGACAAGGAAAGGACCAAGGTTTCATCGTGTCCATCACAGATAAATCCCACCCGCTGCGCCCCACGCAGCCTGACGACGCCCACGTGTGGGACGTCGCCGCCGAGGTGCCCGATCCGGAGATCCCCGTGATCTCTATCGCCGACCTTGGAATTCTTCGGGACGCTCGCCTGGATGGCGATACCGCGGTGGCCACGATTACCCCCACCTACTCCGGCTGCCCCGCCATGGAACACATCACGGCGGACATCACCACAGCGCTGACCGATGCCGGCTACGCGAAGGTGCGCGTCGATCTCGTGCTCCACCCGGCGTGGACCACCGACTGGATGACGGAGACCGGCCGGCAAAACCTCAAGGACTACGGCATTGCCCCGCCCAGCGGTAAAACCCGGGCCACGCCGGAAGGTCCTATCCCGCTCACACTCGAACCGCCGCCGGCCATCGAATGCCCCCACTGTGGCTCCCGCCGCACACGTAAGCTTGCCCAATTCGGTTCCACCTCCTGCAAAGCTCTCTACAACTGCCAGGATTGCTTGGAGCCCTTCGACTACTTCAAGGTGCACTAATGACCACGACCCCGTCTGCCCCCACAAAGAAGAAGGCCACGTTCAACACCCTGACCGTGTCCGAGGTGCGCGCCCTGACTTCAGACTCCGTGGAGGTTTCCTTCGCTATCCCTCCGGAGCTCCAGGACGACTATGACTACATCCCCGGCCAGTACGTTGCACTGCGGGCAACCATCGACGGCCAGGAAGTCCGCCGCTCCTATTCCATCTGCGATGTGCCTCGCGACGGCGTGCTGCGCGTCGCCATCAAGCGCGACCGCGGTGGCGTGTTCTCCACGTGGGCCAATGACACCCTGCAGCCCGGCGACACCATGGACGTGATGAACCCGCAGGGCGCGTTCACCTCAAAGACTCACCTGACCGGCCTTAACAACCCCGAGGCCGTGCGCGAAGAACTGGAGAAGCTGGAGAACCCACACCTCGTGGCCATTGCAGCGGGCTCCGGCATCACGCCAATCATGGCCATCGCCCAGACCGTGCTCCACACCTCCCCCGACACCACCTTCGAGCTCATCTTTGCCAACAAGGGCGGCGGCGACGTCATGTTCGCCGAGGAGATTGGTGACCTCAAGGACAAGTTCCCTACGCGCTTTGCCGTGCACCACGTCCTGTCCCGCGAGCAGCGCGTTAACCCGCTGTTCTCCGGGCGCATCGATGCCGAAAAACTCCAGACCCTGCTGGATAACGTCGTGCGCACGGACACTGTCGACGAATGGTTCCTTTGCGGCCCCTTCGAGCTAGTGCAGTTGGTGCGCGATGAGCTGGCTGGCCGCGATGTGGGTGAGAAGGACGTGCGCTACGAGCTGTTTACCACCGGCAAGCCCTCTGGGGATCAGAACCAATCTGGACGCCACGTCGAGGTGGATCCGGAAGGCGATAACGTCACCATCAACTTCCAGCTCGATGGCCTCTCCGGTTCTGTTGAGTCCCCGGTCTCTGCCAACGAGTCTCTGCTCAATGCCGCCCTGCGCGTGCGCTCCGACGTCCCCTTCGCCTGCGCCGGCGGCGTGTGCGGCACCTGCCGCGCCAAGCTGGTCGAGGGCGAGGTCGACATGGCGGAGAACTACGCACTTGAGGCCGACGAGGTCAAGGCTGGCTACATCCTGACCTGCCAGTCGCGCCCCACCACGCCGAACATCGTCCTCGACTTTGACGCCTAGGAGTTACACACATGATCGACCTGCACCACGACGCCGAAGCCGGGGTCGTTGAGCTCGTACTCAACAACCCAAAGGCCATCAATTCCCTCGCGGAAGAAGACCTCGCCGAGCTCTCCCGCTGCCTCGATGAGGCCGCGCAGCTTAGCCCCCGCGCACTCATCTTGCGCGGTGAAGGCAAGGGCTTTTGCGCCGGCCGCAACATCAAGGGGCTCAACCCGCGCGAAGACGACGCCACTGCCTACCTCGCGGACGTTGTCACCCCCGTGCTCACAAAGATCGATAACTTCCCCGCCCCCACCTTCGCCGCCGTGCACGGCCCCTGCCTGGGTGTCGGCCTCGGTCTCGCTTTGGCCTGTGACGTCGTCTACGTCGCCGAAGATGCCAAGTTCGGTTCCCCATTCGCCAACCTAGGCGCCACCCTGGATTCGGGCGGGCACTCCCTCTTCGTCGAACGCCTCGGCACACACCGCGCGATGGACCTCATCATCACCGGCGAACTCATCTCCGGTGCGGAAGCGGTGCGCGCTGGCCTCTTCTCCCGCGCGCTATCAGCAGAGGAGCTGCTGGAGTTTACCCGGGGCGTCGCCAAGCGCGCAGCCCACGGCGCGACCCAGGCTTTCCTCACCAGCCGCACCCTGGTCCAGGACATCCGCGATAACGGCACTGGGCTGTGGGCCAGCGTCGATGCCGAGAACATTGCCCAAGGCAAACTCTGCGATACCGAGGACTACTACGAAGGCTTCGCTGCTTTCAACGAGAAGCGCCCACCGGTCTTCCACGGACGTTAGACCACCAGTGCAGCACGCAGTTCACACAGCGCAATAGACACAGATAGTTAAGGAAAAACATGACCGCTTACCTCGTTTCCGGATTCCGCACTCCCGTGGGCCGCTACGGCGGCGCACTGTCCTCGGTTCGCCCAGATGACCTCATGGCCACCGCCATCAAGAAGACGGTGGAGGAGGCCGGGCTTGACCCTTCCGCGGTAGATGAAGTCATCATCGGCAACGCCAACGGCGCCGGCGAGGAGAACCGCAACGTTGCCCGCATGTCCTGGCTGCTCGCCGGGTTCCCGGACACCGTTCCGGGCATTACGGTCAACCGCCTGTGCGCATCAGGCATGTCCTCGATTGCCCTGGCCACCGCCCTCGTGGAATCCGGCCAGGCGGATATCGTCGTCGCCGGCGGCGTCGAATCCATGTCCCGCGCTCCCTGGGTCATGGAGAAGCCGAACAAGCCTTTTGCCAAGCCAGGCCAGGTTTTCGATACCTCCATTGGCTGGCGCTTTGCCAACCCGAAGTTCGCGGAGCAGGAGAAAATGACTTACTCCATGCCGGAGACAGCCGAAGAAGTGGCCAACGTCTTTGGCATTAGCCGCGAGGAGGCCGATGCCTTCGCCGTGCGTTCCCAGGAGCGCGCGCTCGCCGCGATTGAGGCCGGCAAGTTCACCAGGGAGATCGTGCCCGTCGAGGTCACTGACCGCAAGGGCAACGTCACCGTCGTCGACACCGACGAAGGCCCCCGCGCGGGCACCACGATGGAGGTCTTGGCCAAGCTGCGCCCGGTGACCTCCCTGGGTGACGTCACCACGGCGGGGAACGCCTCCTCGCTGAACGACGGTGCCTCCTGCGTCATTGTCGCCTCCGACGAGGCACTTGAAAAGCACAACCTGACCGCCCGCGCCCGCGTGGTGGCCAACTCCGCGCGCGGTGTGCGCCCGGAGATCATGGGCACCGGCCCCATCCCGGCAACCCGCGACGTGCTCGAGCGCGCCGGCTGGGAGCTGGATAGCGTGGACGCCGTCGAGCTCAACGAAGCTTTTGCCTCACAGTCCATCGCCTGCATCCGCGAGCTGGGCTTGGATGAGGACAAGGTCAACGCGTGGGGCGGCGCCATCGCGCTGGGCCACCCGCTGGGTTCCTCCGGTTCCCGCATCACGTTGACCCTGCTCAACCGCCTGGAAACGGACGGACTGCACCGCGGCATCGCCACGATGTGCGTGGGCGTGGGCCAGGGCACCGCGATTGCGATTGAGAGGGTGTAGATGACTACTGCCATTGAGATTTCAACGCGCGGCGAGAAGGACGAGATAGTCGTCGCCAAGCTCAACCGCCCCGAGGTGCGCAACGCCATCGATGAGCAGATGGTGACGGAGTTCCACGAACTCTGCGCGCAGCTCGAGTCCGATCCCCGCATCCTCATCATCACCGGCTGCACGGTGGACACCCCGAAGGGCCCACGCGGGATCTTCGCTTCCGGGGCAGACATCGCGCAGCTTCGTGAGCGCCGCCGCGAGGATGCCCTCCGTGGCATCAACTCCGGCATCTTCCACCGCATCGCCTCACTGCCGGCCCCCGTCATCGCGGCGGTGGATGGCTACGCCCTCGGCGGCGGTCTGGAGCTAGCGCTGGCCGCTGACTTCCGCGTGTCCACCCCCTTTGCCAAGTTTGGACAGCCCGAAGCCGGCCTGGGTATTGCCGCCGCTGCGGGTGCTACTTGGCGCCTCAAGGAGTGCGTCGGCACGCCCCTGGCAAAAGAAATCCTGCTGGCCGGGCGCATCCTCAACGGCGAGGAGGCACTAGCCAACCACCTGGTCAGCGAGCTGCATGAGCCGGATGCGCTTGTCGACGGCGCCCTGGAACTAGCCGGGCGCATTGCCCAGCAGGACCCGCTCGCCGTGCGCTTGACCAAGCAGCTCATCGCCATGCCAGATGCGGCGCACCCGGCGGTGGATAACATCGCCCAGGCCGTGCTCTTTGAGTCCCCCGCCAAGTTTGAGCGGATGCAGGCCTTCCTGGACCGCAAGAAATAAACCTTCCACTCACAAGGAGATCCAACTCATGTCCTCAGTACTGCAGGTTCCTGCCAAGGTCGGCGTGCTCGGCGGCGGCCGTATGGGCGCAGGCATCGCTCACGCCTTCCTGGCCGCCGGCGCGTCCGTGACCGTGGTGGATATCAACGATGACGCCGTGGCCGCCGCCCGCGAGCGCGTGCACAAGGCCATCCGCGGCTCCCTCGACCGCGGCGCGGAAGGCACCTTCGAATCCTGGGATGAGCGTCTCAACTTGTCCACCGCCGCCTCCGCCTTTGCAGGTTTTGACCTCGTGGTTGAGGCGGTTCCGGAATCGATGGATCTCAAGGTGACCGCCTTTAAGGATATCGCCGAAGCAGCCCCGCAAGCCGTCGTCGCCACCAATACCTCCTCGCTGTCGGTATCGCAGCTGGCAGAGAGCATCCCCAACGACGTCATCGGCCTGCACTTCTTCAATCCGGTCCCGGCCTCGAAACTGGTGGAGGTTGTAGTCGCCGAATCCACCCCGGACTCACTCGTGGACACCGCCAAGGGCTGGGTCGAGGGCCTAGGCAAGACCGCGGTGGTGGTCAAGGATGCCCCCGGCTTCGCCTCCTCCCGCTTGGGCGTGGCCATCGCCCTTGAGGCTATCCGCATGGTCGAGGAAGGCGTGGCCTCACCGCGCGATATCGACAACGCCATGGTGCTGGGCTACAAGTTCCCCATCGGCCCGCTGGAGCTGACCGATATCGTAGGCCTGGATGTGCGCCTCGGCATCGCCGAATACCTTGAATCCCAGCTGGGTGAGCGCTTTAGCCCGCCGCAGCTCATGCGCGACATGGTCGCGCGCGGCGAGCTGGGCCGCAAGTCCGGCAAGGGCTTCTACAACTACTCCGAGTAGCCACTCCCTCCCGCGCCCGGCTCTGGCACCACGAAGCGGTACCCCAAGCCGGGCTCCGTGAGGAGGAAGGCGGGATTAGCTGGGTCATCCTCTAGCTTGCGGCGCAACTGGGAGGTGTAAATACGCAGGTAGTGCCCCTGCCCCTCAAAGCCTGGACCCCAGATTTCAGAAAGCAGATCCTCTTTGCGTACCAAGCCGCCGTGGGCGCGAAGCAACGTGGTGAGCACGCCCCACTCGGTGGGGGTCAGGTGCAGCGGCTCACCGTCTTTAGTGATGGAATGGCGCGGAACGTCGATCAGAACGTCCCCGGCGCGTACCACAGCGGTCTCAGTGCGCCTCACTGGACTCTGTGGGCTACCATGTCTTAGCGCCACGCGCACGCGGGCCAGAAGCTCCTCCATAGAGAAGGGCTTGGTGACGTAGTCGTCCGCGCCGCGGTCGAGAGCTGCAGCGCTGAACAGCGGATCAGAGCGTGCCGTCAAGATGATCACCGGTACTGCAGACCATCCGCGGATTCCTTCCAACACGACGGTTCCGTCCATATCCGGTAACCCCATGTCCAAGATGACTACGTCTGGCTGCTGCTGTGACACCACCTGCAGTCCCTCAGCACCTGTACGTGCTGGGTGAACCTCGTAGCCCCGAGCCTTGAAATTAATGCTCAGTGTGTTGAGCAGACGCGGGTCATCGTCCACGATGGCGATGCTAGTTTTCTTCGTCGTCATTTTTGTTCTCCTCCCGCGACGGGAAACCGCAAAATAAAGGTTGCGCCCGGGGTGGCAGCTACCTCGATGCTACCGCCCATGGCCTCCACAAAGCCTTGAACAACAGAAAGGCCAAGGCCCACTCCGTTGTCGTTGCTGGTATCACCCAAACGCTGAAACGCCTGGAACAGTTCCTTCTGTTTCTCCGGCGGGATACCCGGTCCTTCATCGCCGACAATCAGTTCCACCTGTTCGGCGATAGTCTGAGCACTCATCGTCACCTGGCCAGTCGGCGCATAACGCAGGGCGTTATCAAAGAGATTGGCCAAGACACGCTCCATGAGGGCTGCATCCGCGCAGCACGTAACTCCACGCACACTAGGGTCCAGATGGATGCGCCCAATTTGCTCCGGGGAATGCCCAAAGGCGCAGGAAGCGATGGCACGATGAGCCACCTCTGCCACCTCGACGACGTCGTGGCGAGCGGTGATTGCTCCAGCGGTAAGCCGGGAGTAATCCAACAAATTGGTGACCAACCCGGTGAGTTCCTCGATGCTCGCCGCAGTTTCTGCCAAAAGCATATCTTGGTCCTCGGGAGTGAATTCAATGTCGGCATTACGCAATGACGACACCGCCAACTTGGCCGTTGCCAACGGAGTACGCAAATCGTGGCTCACACTCGACAGCAGTGCTCGTCGCAGCTCGTCTGCAGCGGCTATCGCATCAGCGCGCGCGGCCTCAGCAGAAAGCTTTTCGCGGCGAACAATACCCGCGAGGTAGCCCGCGACCACGGTGACAAGGCCACGATCCCGGGCAGACAGAGTCGGGCCCGCAAGACGAAGCTGAACCGTCCCATCTTCGCTCGCCACAACGGTGTCCACTGTCTGTTCATGGCGCACTTTCTCGGGAATATGAAGGTGCTTCGAAGTGCGCTCGGGGCTAACTGCGCGCCAGGTGGCAAGGACGTCACCGTTGTCATCCAACAGCTCCGCTCGACGACAATTGAATGCCTCCCCCACCTTGCGCATCACGGCATCTTTCGGGGAAGAATCTGCACGGCGATTCAACGCGGCACGGGAAAACACCGTAAGCAGCTCAGCATCACGCGCAGCCACAGCTGCATTCGCCCGCTCAATCTTGGCGCGGCGCACAAGAATGCCAACTGCCAGAGCGATAGCCACCATGACCACGGCGATGACAGCGTTAGCGGGATCGGCGATGTCGAAGGTATGGATTGGCTCGGTGAAAAACCAATTGACCGCCAAACCGGAAGCCACCGCCACCACCACGGCCGGCCACAGGCCACCCACCAAACTGACAAGCAGAATGAGTGCAAAGTAGAACGCAGAACAGGTACCTGTTCCCAAGTCCTGGCCGTCAGCCTGCACTAACAACGCAGTGAGTCCGACGAAGGCCAACGCTGAACTAAGCCACGCGATTGCACGCTGCGGGAAGGGCCGGAAAGGATGCAGCATACGTGTGAGCGGAAGCGGCTTTTCCGGGGGAAGATTGACAAGGTGGCAGTCAATCGAGCCGGATTCGCGCAGTACTGTCTCTGCTACCGTGCTGTGCCAGTGCACGCCGAAACGCCGCCGCGGCGACACCCCAACAACAAGCTGGGTAGCGTTGACGCTTCGCGCAAAGTTGAGCAGAGCTTCCGGCACGGAGTCCCCAGTAACCTGGTGCAGCCGCGCACCCACATCGTGGGCCAGGGTCTGCAGCCGGGCAAGTTGTTGCGCCGATCCCGCCACCGAAGAGGAACGCGACGTGAAGGAATCACCAAAAACGACGTGGACCACATGCAGTTCCGCCGAAGATTTCGTCGCGATGCGCCGCCCGCGCCGGATCAGGGTCTCAGCATGGGCAACGTTTTGGATGGCCACAACTACCCGCTCACGTGCTTCCCACGTATCGGTGATTTTTTGATCCGAGCGATACGTAATGAGTGCTTCATCAACCTGATCTGCCAGCCAGAGCAGTGCCAACTCGCGCAACGCGGTGAGGTTTCCCACGCGGAAGTAGTTGTTGAGTGCAGGTTCGATGCGTGCTTCGCGGTACACGTGTCCGTCGCTAAGCCGGGTGCGCAGAAGCTGCGGGGAGACGTCGACCAACTCGATTTCATTCGCAGCACGCACTACCTCATCCGGCACGGTTTCCTGCGGTGCGATGCCAGTAATCTGCTTAACAACATCGTTGAGGCTCTCCAGATGCTGGATATTGAGAGTCGAGATAACGTCGATTCCGGCATCCAGAATCTCTTCGATGTCTTCCCAGCGCTTCTCGTGCTCTTCGTCGCGAGGATTGGAGTGGGCAAACTCATCGACAAGGACAATGTCAGGTTTCCGCGTGATGACCGCAAAGGTATCCAACTCCCCGGCGGACAGACCGTCAACGGTGCGTCGCGGAATGATCTCCAAACCCTCGCACAAGGCTTTCGTATATGCGCGACCGTGGTCTTCCACAATGCCGACGACAACGTCACGGCCTTGGTTAATCAGCGTGTGCGCCTCACTAAGCATGGCGCAGGTTTTGCCCGCGCCGGGAGCGGCGCCCAACAAAATCTTCAAGGTGCCGCGTTTGGTGCGCGAGGACGGCGCAGTTGCTTCGGTCAACATTGCTTCATCTTATGAGCTGATCTTTATGAACAGGGAGTAGGCGTGGGCAACGACATATTGAGAGTTGTCACATTGACCGTGTCTTCGCCTAGAAACCCGAGGCTGGCATGCTCCGTGTTCTCGGCGATGAGCTTTTCCATCTCTTCCACGCTGATGCCCTGCTCCCGAGCCACACGCGGAGCTTGCAGCTCGGCGTACACGGGGCTGATACCGGAATCCACTCCGGAACCGGAGCCCGTGACGGCGTCGGCAGGCACACGGTCTTCGCTTACGCCTTCCCGCTGGGCAATAGCGGCGCGGCGTTCCTGGATGTTCTTCTCCAGCTCCGTGCTGCTCGTACCGTAGTTACTCATTCCCTCGGCGCGAGGGAAGAAGTAGGGGCCCTCGCTCACCCCGTCTTGGATTTGGGTAGAGCCCACGAGGCACTCTCCTTGGTAGATGAGATTGCCGTCGGCGGACTGCGGTGTGATGCGGGAAATGGCCCACACAGCCGCCGGATAGACCATGCCGAGTGCTACGACGCAGAGCAGCACGGCGACAAAACCGGCAATGAGGTTACGCAGATAAACACGCATTGTTCTTCCTTTTTCTTTGCAGGTTCTCTTTAGAGGCCTGGGAGGAGGGAGACGACCTGGTCAATGAGCCAGATGCCAATGAACGGGGTAATCACGCCGCCTAGTCCCCAAATACCGAGGTTGCGGCGCAACAGGGAGGACGCGGAGGCTGGCTTATACGACACGCCCTTGAGCGCCAAGGGGATGAGCGCGACGATGATGAGCGCGTTAAAGATCACCGCAGACACGATGGCGGACTCAGGCGAATGCAGGTGCATGATGTTGAGGCGTGCCAAGTGCGGCAACTGCGCGGAGAAGAGCGCCGGCAGGATGGCGAAGTACTTTGCCAAGTCGTTGGCCAAGGAGAAGGTGGTCAACGCACCACGGGTGATCAGCAGCTGCTTACCAATGCGAACGACGTCGATAAGCTTCGTCGGATCAGAGTCCAGGTCCACCATGTTGGCGGCTTCCTTCGCCGCGGAGGTACCAGTGTTCATGGCTACTCCCACATCCGCCTGCGCCAGGGCCGGGGCGTCGTTGGTGCCGTCACCGGTCATGGCCACCATGCGGCCTTGCGCCTGCTCTTCGCGGATGCGGGCGAGCTTATCTTCCGGGGTGGCCTCGGCGATGTAGTCATCGACACCGGCTTCCTTAGCAATGGCCGCGGCGGTCAGCGGGTTGTCGCCGGTGACCATGATGGTTTTGATACCCATCTGGCGCAGCTCGGCGAAACGCTCGGCCATGCCGGGCTTGACGACGTCACTCAGCTGCACCACCGCGATCACCTTGCGGCTGCCATCGGATTCTTCCACGGCAACTGGCAGCGGGGTACCGCCGTCTTGCGCAATCTGGGTTACTGAATCCTCGATCTCTTGCGGCCACGCGCCGCCTGCCTCAGTTACCCACTTTCGCACGGCGTCGCCCGCGCCCTTGCGCAGCTTTCTGTTAGCCAGGTCGAGACCAGACATCCTGGTAGAAGCGCTGAACGGGATGACTTCAGCCTTCCGAGCTTCCGCGTCGCCCTCACTAGACAGAGAGTAGTTTTCAGTCAGCCAAGCCACGATGGAGCGGCCCTCCGGGGTTTCATCCGCCAAAGAAGAAATGCGCGCAATCTCTGCAGCGTCGCACTCGTTCACACCCGAAGCCACGATCAGGCCCGTGGCCTGGCGGTTGCCGTACGTGATGGTGCCGGTCTTATCCATAAGAAGCGTGGCGACGTCACCGGCTGCTTCCACCGCACGGCCGGAAGTGGCCAAAACGTTGTGGCGAACGAGGCGGTTCATGCCGGCGATACCCACGGCGGATAGCAGTGCGGCGATGGTCGTCGGGATGAGGCATACCAGCAGCGCGACGAGGGACAGCGGGGACAACTCAGCGCCGGTGAACAAACCCATGGGAGCCAAAGCCGTCACGGCGATGAGGAAGAGGATAGTCAGCGTGGAAAGAAGGATGCTCAGCGCAATCTCATTCGGAGTCTTGCGGCGCTCGGCTCCTTCCACCAGAGCAATCATCGTGTCCACAAAAGTGGAACCCGGTTCAGAGGTGATCTTGACCTTGATGGAGTCAGAGAGCACCACGGTGCCGCCAGTCACGGCGCAGCGGTCACCGCCGGCCTCGCGGACGACGGGAGCCGATTCACCCGTGATAGCAGACTCGTCGACGGTAGCGGCGCCTTCGATGACGTCACCGTCACCCGGGATGGTCTCCCCGGCTTCCACTCGCACGATAGAGCCTCTCGTGAGCTCAGACGCAGGGACCACCTCAATGCCGGAGTCCGTTATGAGGTTGGCAGTGGCATCATCACGCACAGAGCGCAGGCTGTCGGCCTGGGCCTTTCCGCGGCCTTCGGCATAAGCCTCCGCAAAGGCCGCGAAGGCGATAGTGAACCACAGCCATATAGTCACGACCCATCCATAGAAGCTGGGGTTGATGATGGACCACACCGTAGTCAGTGCGGCGCCGACCCACACGACGAACATCACGGGGTTGCGTGCTTGGGCAAGCGGGGACATTTTGCTCGGCAGCGCCTTCAGCGCCGCAGCGGCAAGACCGCTGTTTTTGTCCGCAGTCTTTGTGCGAGGAGCCTTGACCTGCTCAGCGGTCATGGTAGGGGTTGTCATGATAGTGCCTCCGAAATGGGACCCAGGGTGAGGACGGGGAAGAAGGTGAGTGCTGCGACCAGCAGGATGACGCCGATGGTCAACAGGGAGAAGGTGATGCCGGACGTGGGCAAGCTGCCGGCAGTGGTGGCCTGGCGCTTCTGCCCTGCCAGGCTTCCGGCTAGGTATAGGGCGAAGACGATGGGCAAGAAGCGGCCCAACAGCATGGCCAAGCCCAACGTGATCTGCCACCAGGGCTCCGTCACCGTGAGACCTGCAAAAGCCGAGCCATTGTTGTTGGCCGCGGAGGTAAACGCGTAAAGCACCTCAGAGAGGCCGTGCGCATTGTCCGCTGTGCCCGGCGCGCCGAAGTTGGTTGCAGAAAGCTCAACCAGCTTGCGCTGCGCCACGGAGGCTCCGACGCCCACGAGGACTAGAACCGGCATGGTGAGGATGTAGAGGCTGACTGCCGAAATTTCCTTGCGTCCAATCTTGTTGCCCATAAACTCCGGTGTGCGGCCGACCAGGAGACCGCCGATGAACACTGCTAGGATGGCCACAATCAAGAGGCCATAGAGGCCAGTGCCCACACCGCCTGGAGCGATCTCACCCAGCAGCATGTTGAGGATGAGCAAGCCGCCGCCCAGCGGGGAATAGCTATCGTGCATGGAGTCCACCGCACCCGTCGAGGTACCCGTGGTGGACACGGCGAACAATGCCGAAGCGTCAATGCCAAGGCGCTGTTCGATACCTTCCATGTTGGCGCCTGCCAACTGGGAAGCACCGCCGACGAGGGTGTGCTGTGCCCAGGTCACTAGGACAACCATCACGGTCCACAGACCACCGGCAACGCCGAGCAGCGTCCACGCGTGCTTCTGCGATTTAAGCATCACGCCGTACGTGCGAATCATGCAGAAAGAGATGACGAGCAGGGAGAAGATCTCCACCAGGTTGGTAAAGCCCGTTGGATTCTCAAACGGGTGCGCCGAGTTAGCTCCGAAGATGCCACCACCGTTGGTGCCCAGCAGCTTAATAGCTTCTTGGCTGGCCACAGGAGCACGGGAGATATCCACGCCAGAGTCAGTGACCAGGTTGGATCCAAAGGTTTGCATGGTTCCGCCAAGGATGAGCACGGTGGAGATAATGAGTGACAGGGGAAGCAGGATGCGAACCAGACCACGGGTGAGGTCCACCCAGAAGTTACCTATGAGCTTCTGGCCATCCTGCGTTGCCGCCACGTCGCGCTGGTAACCCAGGTGGCCGATGCCACGGATCAACGCAACAGCCACGCACATGCCCACAGCAGCCGAGGCAAAGTTTTGTACGGTCAGGCCCAGCATCTGCGAAGCATTGGTCAGGGTGTCTTCGCCGGAATAGGACTGCCAGTTGGTGTTGGAAGTAAAGGAGGCCGCAGTGTTGAAGGCCATCCACGGCTCCACTGCGTCTTCGCGGGCGTTGCCAAAGCTTGGCAGCACTGCTTGGAGCCGCTGCACTGCGTAAAGAACCAAGACGGAGGCCAGGCTGAAGCCCAGCAGCGCACGAGTGTAGTTCTTGGCGTTATGGCCCCGGTTGGGGTCAACCCGCAAAATTCTGTATATGAGGCGCTCGACAGCCCAGTCTTTTTCAGAGGTATAGGTACGAGCCATCCAGTTACCAAGCGGCACATAAGCCGCCGCTAGAAGGGCAAAGAGGGCGAGGTACTGCGGTGCTACCGCCACAATGCTGGCGATCATGCGAAACGCTCCGGGTCAATAAGAGAAATGATGAGATAGGCCACGAGCGCGACAACAATAATGAGCCCGATAACCGCTGTGATGGTGTTCATGATTTACGCGTCTCCGTCCATAAACTCGTTGATGGCGGAGGGAGCGCTAAATGTAAGGACCACGATCACGATGACCAGAATGTCCAACATGTGGGAGAGACCCCCTTGGGTGAAAGCAATACAAGGTGTGCCCGGTGCCCCAGAGCATCGAGCGCCGGTGCTGGTGAGCACCTGCCGAGCATTGACGTTAGGCCCGCTCCCCCCTAGACCTACGGGTTATTTGCGGCATCTTTACACCCCTTGACCCCGATTTTTACGCTTTATTTACGGACTCCCTTACTTCCCTTCCGCTTTAGGGGAAATCAACGCATTCGTGATACGCGCCGTGCACAGTCTCCTCCCCTCGTCATCTGTAATGACGATCTCGTGGGAGCACAGCGTCTTGCCCAGCTTGATGGCGGTGGCTGTCGCCGTGACCTGACCCGAGCGCCCGGAGGCGTGGTGCGTCGCGTTGATGTCCACGCCGACAGCGACCTTGCCCAGCGTCGAGGCGTGAATCACCGCCGCCCAGCTGCCGACGGCCTCAGCGATACAGGCCATCGCGCCGCCGTGAAGCAGCCCGAAGGATTGGGTGTTGCCCTCAACCGGCATGGTGGCCACCACTCGCTGGGCCGACTCTTCTAGGATTTCTACGCCCATCTTCTTGTCCAGCTCACCCAACTGAATCTTCCATACCTCTGCGGCCATACTGCACTCCTTACTTAATCCTAGAAATGTGACGCAGACTATACTAGCCTGTATTTACTGACCAACCGTTCGGAAACTAATGGAAAGGCCAAACTTTTCGCTATGACTGAAGCCCTCGTCCCCAGCTACCTCTCCGGCCAGTGGCTCACCCCGGACAACCCTTCGCGCGTTGCGGACGTGCACGACGCCTCCACCGGGGACGTTGTCGCCAGGGTTAGCGCCGAAGGCCTCGACATCGCCGGCGCCATCGATTACGCCCGCAATACCGGGCGCGAAGGACTGCAGAAGCTCACCTTCCACGAGCGCGCCCTCAAGCTCAAGGAGCTGGCGATCTACCTCCAAGACCACCGCGAAGAGCTCTACGAACTGGCCAACAAGGCCGGCGCTAATAAGCGCGATAATTTCGTCGATATCGACGGCGGTATCTCCACCATGTTCACCTTCTCCTCAAAGGGCCGCCGCGAGATGCCCAACTCCACCGTCATGCCGGATGGCGAAGCGGAGGTCTTCTCCAAGGACGGCTCCTTCATTGGCCGCCACATCTACACCTCCATCCCTGGCGTAGCCGTACAGATCAACGCCTTCAACTTCCCCGTCTGGGGCATGCTGGAGAAGTTCGCCCCGGCCTTCATCGCAGGCGTGCCCTCGATTGTTAAGCCCGCCACGCCGACCGGCTACATCACCGCGGCGTGTGTGCGCCTCATGATCGATTCCGGAATCCTGCCGGAGGGCAGCCTGCAACTCATTTCCGGCTCCGCCCGTGACCTGTTGGATCACCTGGACTATCGCGATCACGTGGCCTTTACTGGCTCTGCTGATACTGCGAACACCCTGCGCGCACACCGCAACGTCATCGAGGGCGGCATCCAGTTCAGCGCGGAGGCTGACTCCCTCAACGCCGCCATCTTGGGTACCGATGTCACGGCGGACTCCCCGGAGTTCGACGCCTTCGTCAAGGCAGTCTTCGGCGAAATGACCTCAAAGGCGGGCCAGAAATGTACCGCCATCCGCCGCGCCATCGTCCCGCATGCGCTTGTCGACGCCACCATTGAAGCCCTCAGCGCACGCCTGCGCGACAAGGTGGTCGTGGGCGATCCGCGCGATGCCTCCGCCACCATGGGTCCGTTGGTCTCCGCAGATCAGAAGCAAGACGTCGCGGAGGCCGTCGAGAAGCTCAAGGCCGGCGGCGGCGAGGTAGTCTACGGCGGCGAGGAGGCCAAGGGCGCGTTCTTCAACCCCACTATCCTGCGCTTTGCCGATAACCGCGCCCCAGCTGTCCACGACACCGAGGCCTTCGGCCCCGTCGTCTCCTTCCTGGGTTACGACTCCCCCGCCGAGGCCATCGAGCTCGCCGCCTTGGGCTCTGGCTCGCTGGTTGCCTCCGTTATTACGCATGACCCGCAGCTGGCACGCGAGTATGCACTCGGCATCGCCGCCCATCACGGCCGCCTGCACTTCCTCGACCGCGATGATGCGAAGACGTCTACCGGCCACGGCTCTCCCCTCCCGCACCTCGTCCACGGTGGCCCGGGTCGCGCCGGCGGCGGCGAAGAACTGGGTGGTGTGCGCGGCATCCTGCACTACATGCAGCGCACCGCCGTTCAGGGAACCCCGGACCACCTCACCGCCATTACCGGCCAGTGGCACCGCGGCGCAGCCGTGCAGCGCGTGACCCGCGCCGACGTGGAAAACGGCCAGGGTACCCACCCCTTCCGCAAGGACCTGGCCACGCTGCAGATTGGTGACCAATTCGCTTCCGACCTGCGCCACGTCTCCCTCGAGGAAATCCTCGAGTTCGCGGAGAAGACCGGCGATACCTTCTACGCCCACACGGACGAGGAGGCTGCAACAGCTAACCCCTTCTTCCCGCGCCGCGTCGCACACGGCTACCTGCTGGTCTCCTGGGCTGCGGGCCTCTTCGTGGAGCCCGCACCGGGCCCGGTTCTGGCCAACTACGGCCTGGAGAACCTGCGCTTCATCACGCCGGTGACCTACGACGATTCCATCCGCGTGGAGCTCACCGCCAAGCGCATCACCCCGCGCGTGACCGATGACTACGGCGAGGTCTGCTGGGATGCCGTGCTCTACAACCAGGAGGACGAGATCGTGGCGACCTACGATGTCCTCACCCTCGTGGAGAAGGTCAACACGACCTACGCCTAGGCCACAACCTCGGCATAAAGATGATGCTGTGCGAGCCAAGTCACACAATCGAGTCCGGTTTCTTTTATCATTACTGTCATGAAAGAAACTACCTCAACCACTGGCTCCGTCATCATCGTCGGCAGCGGCCTCGCCGGCATGGTCGCCGGCTATGAGGCCCTCAAGGGCGGCAAGCACGTCATCTTCCTGGAACAGGAGAACCGCAACAACCTCGGCGGCCAGGCCTTCTGGTCCCTCGGCGGGCTGTTTTATGTCGACTCCCCCGAGCAGAAGATGATGCGTGTCAAGGATTCCGAAGAATTGGCCTGGCGCGACTGGGCCAACTCCGCCGACTATGACCCGGTGACCGAGGAAGACCGGCACGATTTTTGGGGCGCAAAATGGGGCCGCGAATACGTACGCTTCGCCGCTAATGAAAAGCGCGGCTACCTCAAGTCCTTGGGCCTCAACGTGCTGCCCACCATCGGCTGGGCCGAGCGCGGTTCGGGCGATGCCTCCGGCCACGGCAACTCCGTCCCGCGTTTCCACCTCACCTGGGGCACGGGCCCGGAGGTCGTGCGCGTCTTCCGCGAACCACTCCTTAAAGCCGAAGAACAAGGCCAAGTCGAATTCCATTTCCGCCACCGCGTGGACGAGCTCGTCGTCGACAAGGACGACGCTGGCAGCCCGCGCGTCGTCGGTGTGCGCGGCAGCGTCCTCTCCCCCACCAGCCAGCCACGCGGTGAGGCGAGCCCGAGGAATGTGCTCAAGCACTTCGAGCTGCGCGGCTCTGCTGTCGTCATCGCCACCGGCGGCATCGGCGGCAACCTGGACAAAGTCCGCCGCATGTGGCCGACGCAGCGCTGGGGCGAATGCCCGAAGGAACTGGTCACGGGTGTTCCCGCGCATGTCGACGGCCGCGGCATCGACATCGCCCAAAAGGCCGGCGCCTCCGTGGTCAACACCGACCGCATGTGGGCCTATACCGAGGGCATGACCAACTGGAACTCCATTTGGCCCGGCCACGGCATCCGCATCATCCCTGGACCCTCGACGCTGTGGATCGACGCCGAAGGCAACCGCCTGCCCACCAACCTCTTCCCCGGCACCGATAATCTGGCCGCACTCGCCCACATTGGCCAGACCGGCCACGGTTACTCCTGGTTCGTGCTCAACCAGGCCATCGTGGACAAGGAGTTCATCTTCTCCGGCTCGGAGCAGAACCCGGACCTGACGGACAAGGAATTCAAGAAGCTCGCCGGCAAGCTAGGCCCCGGCACCCACGTGGCCGTCAAGGCATTCATGGACAACGGAATCGACTGGGTCGTGGAAGACAACCTGGAGGATCTCGTCGCCGGAATGAACCGCATTGCACCAGAGGGTTCCCCCACCATAGATGTGGCCCACCTTAGGACAGTCCTAGAGGATCGGGATTCGCAGCTGGATAACCCCTTTAGCAAGGACGCCCAAGTCAACTACATTCGCGTAGCCCGCGGCTTCCTCGGCGACAAGCTCATCCGCGTTGCTCCCCCACACCGCATCCTCGATGAAACCAAGGGCCCACTCATCGCGGTGCGCCTGAAGTTCCTCACCCGCAAGACACTCGGCGGCCTGGAAACCAACCTGGATGGCCAGTGCCTGAACCCCGATGGAACAGTTCTTCCTGGGCTGTACGCCTGCGGCGAGGCCTCCGGTTTTGGCGGCGGCGGTATGCACGGCAAGAATGCGCTGGAAGGCACCTTCCTGGGTGGTTGTATCCACTCGGGCAAGCGCGTGGGCGAAGCGTTGGCGCGCGAATAGCACGGTTTTCTAATACTGTCGGGCACTATGAACCTCGCTAGGAACGTCCGCATCGACGTGGAGAATCCCTTCTTCACCACGTCCCGCTTCGTCGCTGCCCCCGCCGAACTCACCGTGGGCGAAATGATGATCATCGTCCACGCCGCGCTCGGCCTCGAACCCTCCCATCCGGGCATCCTCGTGGGTGAAGAAGGCACACCGATCGACGTCCTCACCATCATCGACCAGGACTTTTTCGAAACATTCCGGGAAGTAGCGCACTACCACCCCTCAGACGGCGCATGGAATATCAGCATCAGCGTGGCCGATAGCTCGCGCGTTGTCATGGGACTTCCCGCCCTCATTGCCGGTGAGGGCCCCGATTTGATGAGCGAGCTGGGCAGTGCCGAGGCGATGTTCAAGGTGGTCCTCGATGTCCAGGCGACCATGGCCTACATGGCCGTACCCACGGAGAGCATGGAGCGCATCTTCGCGCTCTTCCCCAACTACACACTGGACCAAATCCATCAGCGCCTCACCACGTTCTTCCCGCCAGCAGTGGCGCAGCGCCTGGCCACCATGGGCACGGAGGCCGCCAATCTGGAAGGCGGCACCAAGCCCGCGCTGCCTGGGGATCTCCCTCTTGATCCTTTCCGCTCCACTCCTTTCGAAGACATCCCGGTGCCGTCCTCGGAGATGCTGGAGGAATGGCGCGCGGAAATCCACGAGGCCTACCCGGAGCTGCGCCCCGACTACGAGCTGCCGGCGCTTGATGACGCCATCGCCGCCCACGTGGGCCAGCGGGTGCGCGAATACCTCGAGGTCATCGAAGAATTTCCGCGCCTCACCGGGGCCGGCTACCTGAAGCAGGCGGCCGTCGCCCGCCTCAAGGAGGGCCTCAACAGCCCCAATGATTTTGATGATGTCAAGCGCGAGGACTACCACCAGCCGCTGCTGAACTTGCGGGGATTCTTGACGGACCTGGATTGGATCAAGACCACGACGACGGATATCAAGCTCACCAAATATGGCCGCAAGGCCATGAGCGATCCGCTCTGGGCAACGCAGGTCGTCCTGAACAACATCCCCTATGCCTACGCCGAACCGGAGGGCATTCCTCAACTCTCCTTCGAACTAGTCCATTTATTCCGCGGTGAGTGGGAGTTCAACCCAGAATACGACTACACGCACGCCATCACCCGCGATTTGTTATTCACGCTGGGCATTCTCGAGGATGACTCCACGTTCCCTGACATCACCGATGGCTGCGAGGGCTTCCTCGGCGAAATCATCACCAAGGTGCGCAAGGAGCTGAACCAAGAGCTGGATTAGCTCCAAGCCGGGACCATGTAGACACCACTCATAACACTGCTACCTGGTCGTTTTCGGCGGTGGGGTGGGGTTGTTCCACGCTAAATCCGCCTAGGACAGGAAGGCGTCCTGCAAAAGGCATCTGGCAAAAGGCATCTTTGGGTCTAAAAACGCCATCTGCACTGAGTAAATGGCGTTTTTGGCCGCGAAAACGCCTTATGACAGATGCCTTTTGTCAGTTACCTCCCGCATGTCGATGGAAACACGCAGACGTCGCGCTGCGAGGGGAGTGACGAAGGTACACGCCTAGGCGCAAAACTGCCCTAACTGACGATTTTCCCCACGATCATTCGCTGGAAGGCGCTGGTTTCGTCAACTAGGGCAGTTGCGGCCGCCATCTAACGGAGCCGCGGTGGTTTATTTGACCACCAGGTTGACCATGCGGCCCGGGACGTAGATCTCCTTGACCACGTTCTTACCCGCGGTCAGCTCGGCGATGCGCTCATCGCTCTTTGCCACGCCCACGACGGTGGCTTGGTCGGCGTCGGCAGGCACCATGACGCGGGCCTTGACCTTGCCGTTGATCTGTACCGGAACCTCGATCTCATCATCAACCAGGTACTTCTCGTCGAACTCCGGGAAGGCCTCGTAGGTCACGGTCTCATCGTGACCAAAGCGCTTCCACAGTTCCTCCGCGATGTGCGGGGCAACAGGGGAGACCAGCTGGGCCAAGGGCTCCACAGCGGCGCGCGGAGCGCCCTTCGGGTAGGCCTTGGTCAGGTAGTTCACGTACTCGATGAGCTTGGCCACCACGGTGTTCAGGCGCAGGTTCTCGTAGTCATCGCGTACGCCGGCGATGGTGCGGTTGAGGTGCTTCAGGTCATCGTCGGAAAGCTCCGCGTCCGTCGTGCACAGCTCGCCGGAGTTCTCATCGATAGCCAGGCGCCACAGGCGCTGGAGGAAGCGCTGCGCACCGACGACGTCCTTTGTTGCCCACGGGCGGGAGGTATCCAGCGGGCCCATCGACATCTCGTAAACACGCAGGGTATCGGCACCGTACTCGTTGCAGATGTCATCCGGGGCCACGGCGTTCTTCAGGGACTTGCCCATCTTTCCGTACTCCTGGTTAACCTCTTCGCCGTTGTAGAAGAACTTGCCATCCTTCTCCTCAACCTCGGCGGCTGGGACGTAGACGCCACGGGAATCGGTGTAAGCGTAGGCCTGGATGTAGCCCTGGTTGTAGAGGCGGCGGTAGGGCTCCTTGGAGCTCACGTAGCCCAGATCGAAGAGGACCTTGTGCCAGAAGCGCGAGTAGAGCAGGTGCAGCACGGCGTGCTCAACGCCACCGACGTAGAGGTCAACGCCACCCGGGTCGTTGGCACCGTGCTCGTCTGGGCGCGGGCCCGTCCAGTAGCGCTCGTTCTCAATATTGCAGAAGATCTCGTCATTCGTCGGATCGATGTAGCGCAGCTGGTACCAGGAAGAACCTGCCCACTGCGGCATGACGTTGGTATCGCGGTAGTAGGTCTTGGGGCCATCGCCCAGGCCCAGGTCCAGTTCCACCTCAACCCACTCGCGGGCCTTGGCCAGCGGCGGCTGCGGGGAGGAATCGGCATCATCCGGGTCGAAGGACACCGGCTTGTAGTCTTCTACCTCTGGCAGCTCGATGGGCAGCATCGACTCCGGCAGCGGGTAGGCCTGGCCGGCCTCGTCGTAGACGATGGGGAAGGGCTCGCCCCAGTAGCGCTGGCGGGCAAACAGCCAGTCACGCAGCTTGTACTGGATCTTCTCGCGGCCCACGCCCTGTTCCTCCAGCCACGGGATGATGGCGGCGATGGCCTCGTCCTTGGACATGCCGTTGATGTCCAGGGAATCGTTGGCGGAGTTCACGGCCTTGCCGGACTCGGTATAGGCCTCCTTGGTGATGTCGCCGCCAGCGACGACCTCCGTAATGGGCAGGCCAAAGACGGTGGCGAACTCGTAGTCACGGGTATCGTGCGCCGGGACCGCCATGATGGCGCCGGTGCCGTAGCCGGTCAGGACGTAGTCCGCGATGAAGATCGGGACCTTCTTGCCGTTGACCGGGTTGGTGGCATAAGTGCCCAGGAAGACGCCGGTCTTTTCCTTGTTCTCCTGGCGCTCCAAATCGGACTTCGCGGCGATGGAAGCACGGTAGGCCTCCACGGCCTCCTTCGGATCATCGTGGCCGAAGGTCCAGCGCTCGTCGACATCATCCTCGTAGGGGATGGGGGAGAGGAGGGCGTCGACAAGCTCGTGCTCCGGGGCCAGCACCACGTACTCCGCGCCGAAGAGGGTATCCGGGCGGGTGGTGAAGACGTCGATGTTGTAGCCCTCAGCGTGGAAGGTGACCTCCGCGCCGCGGGAGCGGCCAATCCAGTTGCGCTGCATGGACTTGACCTTCTCCGGCCAATCCAGAAGCTCCAGGTCATCGAGCAGGCGGTCCGAGTAAGCGGTAATGCGCATCATCCACTGGCGCAGGTTCTTGCGGAAGACCGGGAAGTTACCGCGCTCGGACTTGCCCTCCGCGGTGACCTCCTCGTTGGCCAGCACCGTGCCCAGGCCCGGGCACCAGTTCACGGTGGAGTTGGACAGGTAGACCAGACGGAAGTCGTCGAGTGCTTTGCGCTGTTCTTCCTTGCTCAGGTCCGCGTAGTAGCGGCCGTCCTTAGTGGTGCGCTTGCCCACCTCGAGCTCCTTGATGAGCTCAGAAATCGGGCGCGCCTTCTGCTGCTCCTCATCGAACCAGGAGTTATAAATCTGCAGGAAGATCCACTGCGTCCACTTATAAAACTCCGGGTCAGTCGAGGCCACCGAGCGGCGCGGATCATGGCCCAGGCCCAGAAGGCCCAGCTGGCGGCGCATATTCTTGATATTCGCCTCCGTCGTGGTGCGCGGGTGCGTACCAGTCTGGATGGCGTACTGCTCAGCCGGCAGGCCAAAGGCGTCATAGCCCAGCGTGTGCAGGACGTTCTTGCCCAGCATGCGGTTAAAGCGGGCATAAGTATCCGTGGCGATATAACCCAGCGGGTGGCCTACGTGCAGACCCGCGCCAGACGGGTAGGGGAACATGTCCTGGATGTTCATCTTCTCCGCGGGAAGTTCCTTACCGTCCTCCGCGAGCGGCCCAACTGGGTTCGGCGCATTAAAGGTGCCGTTATCCTTCCAGTACTGCTGCCAGGCACTTTCAATCTGCGCGGCGAGCTCCGGCGTGTAGCGGTGGGTGGTGTTATCGCTCGGGTTAGTCATGGTTAGACAGTGTAGTCACCGCACGGACATCTCCCCAGTTAGACCCAGCTAGGCCGCAATTCCGTTCCGCAGCGCGGCCACGCAACTGACGACGCCCCCCCTTGTCCCCTCTAAGCTCTGCCACTAAAATCACCATTGTTCTACTGTTCTACATTTAACTTTTTACAGTCACCAGCCAATAAGGAAAGGCGGTTGGAGCAATGACCAACATTTCTTTGCGCGAACTCAACCAGCGTTCTGGCCACATCGTTCGCGAAGTTGCCGCTACAGGTCAAAGCGTGGTCATCACCGACCGCAATCGGCCCATTGCTCGCGTTGTTCCCATTTCATCTCTAGATAGCCCCGTGGAGCAGTTAGTAGCTGCCGGAATCCTGAGCCACAACCCGAAGCCTTACTCACAGCCAAGCACCACAGACTATCTGCCTTCCGGGACAGACGTTGTATCGCTACTGGATAGGGAAGACCGCTTGTGATGATCTACGTCGACACTTCGGCACTAGCGAAGTTGGCCTTGCCCGAGCGCGAAAGCTCCGAAGTCGCTGCACTCCTTGAAGGCCAGCAACTGTTTTCTTCTGCACTCATTGACATCGAGTTATCTAAAGTGTGGCAGCGCAGTGGCCTCACCGGCGCCGGTTACCGGAAGTTCACGGAGGGGGTCTCCAAATTTGGCATCAGCGATGAGGTCATTCGTCGAGCTTGCTCGCTGACCGGCGTTCGCTCCCTGGATGCCATCCACCTGGCGAGCGCCTGTCTTCTCCGCGACGCTGGCCTCACCCTGACCTTTTTCACCTACGACAAACAGCTCCACGCCGCTGCCCAGTCTCAAGGTTTTGCTGTCTTTCCCTCGCCACAGTGACGACCACCAATACAAGTCTTGGGGGTACCTCTACGTCGTCTTCACTACCAACCCGACTTAGGCCAAATTGGTGCGGAACAACTCCACCCCGCCGTCGAAAAATGCAAGGTAGCAGCGTCAAGAGTGACGTTGCGGCACCTGCCCGATGACCTAAGTCGGGACACAACGACCGTTCCCGTAGAACACTGTACGCATCTTCGCGAAGCGGATTACCTTCTTTGCTCCCCTCGCAGCGCGCAACGTCTGCGCGCCTCCATCGACCTGCAGGAGGCGTCTGACAAAAGGCAGCGGTCTCAAGCAAGTCGGTGCTCACCCACCCCATGACCCAAGTCGGGACCAGTAAAAGTCCTGGGGTAGCCCTACATCGTCTTCACTACTAAACCTTCTTCACCACAGCAGGCTTCAGCTTCATCGCGCCAAAACCATCAATCCGGCAATCAATGTTGTGGTCTTCCTGGCCGGTGCCGGCGTCGAAGTTCAGGCGGATGCCGCGCACCTTCGTGCCGGCCTTCAGCGGCTGCTGCGCGCCCTTGACCTTAAGGGTTTTGGTGATGGTGACCGTGTCGCCGTCAGCAAGCGCGTTGCCCACGGAGTCGACGATGGTCGGTTCGCTTCCTTCCGAGGCCGAAGCATCAGCAGAGTCGGCGGAGAACTCGTGCGCACACTCCGGGCAGACGATAAGCGGCGGCATCTCGTAGGTGTACTCAGAGGAGCATTCGGGGCAGGGCGGCAGAGTTGCGGCCGAAGTATCAGACATAGGGGAGAGTTTAACCTGCGTAGCACGAAAAGATGATCCTTCTCTCATTCCATTGATAGATACCCGGGTGGGGTATAGGCTTGAGTAAACACAATCGGACCCATTCGGAAGACTTATGAAACGCCTCATCGCCCTCACCACTGCCTGCGCCGCAGCCATCACCCTGTCCTCTTGCTCTACTGACAGCCCCGTACCGAGTGAAGCCTCGAAAAGCGCCGCTTCCAGCACCGACATCCAACAGGTGCCTGCCGAGGAGATCCTCGCCGAGTTCGATCTCGAAGGGTTGGATGGCCAGGAAATCGTGGACAAGCTGGACCGCCAGTCCAAGGACGAGCGCAATAGCGATCTCCTCGCATCCGTGCGCCCGAACGAGCTCATCCTCGCTACTGAACAGGGTCAGGCCTCCCTGCCGCTGCCGGAGGACAAGTTCTACCTCTCTATTGCGCCGTACCTCTCCCGTACGCACGACTGCTTCAACCACTCCCTGACCACCTGCACCGGTGAGCTCAGCCAGGAAGACATCCACGTCACCATCACGGATGACGAAGGAAATGAGCTAGTCAACGAAGACACCACGACGTTCGACAACGGCTTCATTGGCTACTGGCTGCCGGCCGACAAGAAGGGCACCATCACCATCGAGCAGGACGGCAAGACCGGCGAGGTTCCCCTGGATACCTCTGACGAAGGCGGTACCTGCGTGACCACGCTGCAGATGGCATAATCTGCCCATTCACTCACCACGGTGAATCCCACCTCCTGGGGTTCACCGTTTGTCGTTTTTATGGTGTCCACGCAGTGCTTGCCGACGTCAACAGTGTTCTGGGCAAGTCCCCATACGGCCACTCCCTGAAGAAATCTCCGAGCAGGCAATTGACCACAACAAGTCCGCTGGTGTCGTCCACTCTGTTCCTTTTAGCCACGCCACCCCGTCGGCGCCGGCTTCTTGGGCGCAGGCGTTGTGGCTGCCCTGCTCGGCGCCATCGCCGCATTCCTGCAGTCTGTCGGCGTGGTCAAGGCTGACTTCTCCGCTCTGCAGAAGATGTTCCGCTAAGCACTACAGCACTATGCACTAAAGGATGCGCTGAGCATTCAGCCCCCACGTAGGCCCTCCGCTTCGGAAGCGGAGGGCCTACTGCGCTTACTGGGAGGACTCCTCTAGGCAGTCATACAGGAAGTCCATCAAGGTCGTAGCGTCATCGGATCGGAACAGTTCATCGAGGGCAAGGTTGAATTCCAGCCTTCTCGCATTAGGGATATTAAGTGCTGCGTAGCCATTGCTCATCAAGAGACCTGACGCCACAAGCCGTGCGGTTCGCTTGTTTCCATCGAAGTAAAACTGGCTACGCGTGGCAGAGCAGAAATAGGCCAACGCTTGCTCGACTGGGTTTTCAAGACCTTGAAGGGAGACCAGCAAATCGGCATGAGCTTCACCCAATTCATCAGCAGGGTCGAAAGGGATGAACCCGCCATCCATGAGCCGCACTCCACCGCCATCTCCCTCCACATGGCCTTCACCACGGAAAAGACCAGCGTCCAGGGCCTCGTTCCTTGCTAGCACGGCATGGAGTGCGTTACTGGTGGCTTTATCCACCGCACATTCCTCTTTGAGGACCAGCTCATGGAGCAGGTTGAAAGCTTCTGACAAGTCCAAGATCTGTTGCTGTTCAGCAAGCGCCTTTCCACCCACCGTGACGCCATCGAGCAACGTACGGACTTCTGGGAGGGTAAACGTGTTTCCTTCCAGCGCGGCGGCATTCCACACCAAGTCAGGAAGTTGCTTGGTTAATCGAAATAACGCACGGTCGGTCCCCAACTCCGAAACGTGCGGCCGCTCATGGTGTTCCCAGCTCACTCGGCTCGTTGCTCTTCTCATCACCTATGCCCCTCCCACATAGTTTTCTGCGCACGCATCGATAGCAAGCTGGTGCGGTGACACGTAGTGTATTCCTGATTCTTTTGTTGCGCCCGTTAGCTCTTCACCAGCAACTGGCACGAGCGTGATCCCTCCAGATACGGGCTCAGAACTGGCACGGATCCGAGTGGGCAATGAAGACACGATGTCTGCTGGATTTGTGCACCAGATCAATGTTGATTGAGGTTCTTCTTCACCTGCGATCTGCCCCGCGACTCGTTGCGCTGCAAAAGCACCCGACATCGCCCAAGTTTGCCCACTCGCATCAACCGCTGAAGCAATCGTTATGGGATTTGACGGTAAGAAGTGGAGAGCCCCGTGGCGGCCATATGGGTTGGAGGCCCACGCGGCCCGTTCCATGAGAGCCTGGTAGCTGCCACCGACGGCCGCAGCGTCACCCCACTGCACAAAGCGGTCAATCCAGGCTTTAACGTCTGGTTCTTCGCTGCTGAGCTCCCCCAGGAGAACTCGGGCGGCTGTCGCGGCGGCGGCATCGCTCATGCGGTGTACCTGTACGGAAACCTCGTATCCGAGCACGCGCATTACCTTCTCCAACCCGGCCAAGCTTGGTTGAGCTGCCCCACGCAACCACAGATTGAGCGTATTTCGTGACACTCCCGAGCGCCGCGAGATTTCGCTAAGGCTCAGCGGGCTTTTCTTGAGGAGTTGTAATGGGTCCATAGCACCACTATAGCCAGCTGTCCTATGCTTAGGACACTTGTCCTACCGTTAGGACAATCAAGCCCTCTACCAGCGACATGGCAACAGGGCCCCACGGTGTCCTATGATGAAGCAAATGAGCGCGGAGATTTATTCACTTCCCACAACGCCGTTGGTCACTACCGACATCGCCGAGCAGGGTCCCCGGATTTCACTGCGCCGGGGGAGCAACATCCTCATGCTGGAGCTGCCGGCTACCTACCCTGAAGCGGACCTGACGGACCCACGATGGGTAGTCAAGTCCCATTTCATCGATCGCCCCCACTCGGTGCGTGAATTCGCCACCGAAGAGCCGCTGGAAGTCGGCATCCCCGGGCCTTTTACCCGCATCGAGGTAACCCTGCGCGATGGCGATGAGGACCTCATCGAGACCGTCACCTTCACCGGCATCACCGATGAAGCACCCTTCATCGTCTATGACCGCACCACCCTCATCGCGCCGCAGGGCACGCTCGAGGATGCCGAGCCGCTGGGCATCTGGGCCGGCTGGGAAGTCGGCCCGCTGCCGGAGCAGGTCCGAGTGCCGCAGAGGGAACCGGTGGACGTCGCCAAGCACGGCGATTTTGAGTGGGACTTTGACGTCGCCATCCTGCCCAACGCCCGGAGCCTCGACAACGAGCCCGTGTTCACCAAGTCGCCGCGCGTGCACCTCATTGCGGAAGGGGAGTGGCGCATCGATCTCACCTATGCGCCCCTCGGCGGCGAACAGGAGGAGATTTCGGAGCAGACCTTCGACGCGGGCATCGCCGAGCCTTTCCCGGGTGACCTCTACGAAGACCCGTGGGTGGGCCGCTACAAGGTGTCGCTGTGGCACGACGAGGAGCTTGTCGACGTCCGCTTCATCTCCCTCGCCGAGGGCCTCCACATGCGCGCCACCAACGACGGTCCGCGCGGCATGGATTTCCGCATCATCGATGCTCTCGGCGCGCACTCGGCCTTCAGCTACACGTTAGCCTCCCCGCCGAAGAAACCCATCGCGTTGGAGAAGGGCCTGCGCACCTTCGAGGACACCGAGGTCTCGCGCCGCGAGGTCGTGGCCAGCGAGGCCGGCTATGAACTGGAATTCGATGTCTGGCCCGAGGCCCTGTTCAGCCGCGTCAAGCGCATCGGCCTGGAGCCCACCGAGCACTCCGATAAGCCGGTGATTTTTGCCGGCCAGCTCGATCAGGACGATATGTTCACCGTCCACTCGCCGCGCCCACTGCCGCTGGCGAAGTTCGTCACCATCGACGGCCGGCAGAAAATCAAGGAACTGGCGCGCACCTCAAAGACGACGCAGGCGGTCACCAGCCTCGCCGTCCCCAACGCCGCGCTGGCCAACGCCGTGCGCAAGCAACCAACGGCTGAGCTCTTCCTCATGTGGTCCACACTGTCCTACGAAGATTACCTGGACTCCCTCCCGGCGGGGGAGCGCGAGGCTCACCAGGCCCGCAGCTTGGAGCGGCGCATCGTCGAGTACGAAGCTTCCGCATCCACCAGCCTGATCTATGCGGCGCTGGCCACTGTCCGAAAGTCCCCGTTCGTCAGCCGCGGCCTGCTCAACGGCGATGAGATTATCATTGAGCAGAACGCAGAACCGCAGGCAGATTTAGTAGGCTGGGCCTGGCCATTGGCCGAGCCCACCGTAGCGCCCACCCAACTCACGCCCACCGAAGAGGGGTTTGAACTGCCCGCGGAGCTTGCTGAGCATGGCTCGCTGCTTGTCGACGTCCGCGAACTCCGCGCCTCCTCCAACCTCGCCGCCCCTGCACGCCCCTCCAGCGCCTCTATTGTGATCACGCCGGAAGGCTCACCGGCGGCGCTCGCCTCAAAGGACTGGACCCCGGAGCAGCTCTGGGACACCTTCCGCGCGCTTCACGTGCTCTCACAGCGCAGCCCCAACCCGAAGCTGCAGGCGATGTTCGACAGCACCATCGATCGCCTGCGCGCCCAACCGGAGGCTGCGGTCCACGCCCTAGCGCGGACCGGCGTCAGCGTGAACCAGCAGGCCCGCTCGCTTGCGCGCACGCGCTTGTTCCACTCGCCGCTGGAGCCCACTGCCGAGTCCAGCTCCGATAGCTACCTGGATCTTCTCCTCGATCCTTCAGCCAGCGAGAACCCCGAGCTCACCGCCGTGCGCGAGACCGGCGCCGATGGCCTGACCCGCCCGATGCTGCTCAATGCTGCGACCATTCACAGCCCCACACCGCCCGTCGATGACCTGATGGGGGAGGCCGGCCGCGTCGCCGCGCTGCGCGAGTGCTTTGCCAACAACGGCGCCCTCGATGCGCTGGGCACCATCGAGCACCTGCGCAAGGACGCCACGGCACTGGCCTCGCTGGTGCAAAACGCGGGCGTTGACATGTCCGTCAACCACACCCTCATCGCGTTGGGCGCCTTTGCCAGCGGAAACACCGCCGACGAGCTCAATGCAGCGGCCTGGATGCCCTATATTTCCTATGCCTTCGCCCTAGCCTCCCGCGCTGCGGCGAATGACATCATCATGGAAAGCCCCCTGCTCAAGGAGGACATGCCCATGCTTGCCGACGTCCTCCCGCTCGCCCCCCGCCTCTTCTTCTACGACCTCGTGACTGCGGAGGCGCTCTTCCACGATCGCGACCTGTAAGCCCGTGAGGTGTGCCACAATGGGTGAGCATGAAGGTTATCTCCACGAACGTCGCTGTCCGCCGCCCCGAGCCGCACGGGCGGCACGAGTACACGGGCATCGATAAGCAGCCACGCCCCTTCCTGGACCTGGAGATACCCGGGCCCAACTACGGTGACGGCTCCGGCGTAGTGGGGGATTCCATCGGTGACCACGCCCACCACGGTGGTGCCGAGAAGGCCGTGTATGCCGTGGCCCGTGAGGAGCTCGATTACTGGGAGGGCACGCTCAACCGCGTGCTGCGTGATGGCTACTTCGGGGAGAACCTCACCACAGAAGGGATTTCCTGGCCGAATATGCTGATCAACCAGCGCATTCAGGTGGGGGAGTGCGTGCTCGAAGTGTCTATCCCGCGCACGCCCTGCGCCACTTTCTCCGGCTGGATGGACGAGCCCGGTTGGCTCAAGTCCTTCACGGAGCGCGGCGATTGCGGTTCCTACCTGCGCATCATCGAGCCTGGCCGCATCACTCCTGGCGATGAAATTACGCTTATCGGCCGCCCCGACCATGACATCACCATGGGCATGGCCTTCGCAGCCAAGATGGGGGACAAGGAGCTAGCCCGGCGCGTCGTGGACGCCGGCTGCCTTGCCGCAGTCCACCACGATCAGCTGGTTAAGCGCCTGCAGCCCCGCGGTTAGCTAGCCATTCATAGGTTGTCGCTTGTGAACCGCGCGTGCCATCCATACGCACGAATCGTGCCTTCACCAGTGACTTCAGCGCATATCGGACCTGCGCTCGAGTAAGGTTTGTGGCTGTTTCTATTTCGCCGATAGACAGCGGTTGTGCCGCCGTACGCAGCGCCTCCGCTACGCGCGGGGCGTTAACACCCAGGCGTTCCAAGGTCACTGGTGCATCCACTCGTCGTTCCGGGCCGGTGCCTGATTCCTCCTTGCGTAGTGGCTCCCAGATACGGGCCTCTCCACGAGTGTCCGGCCGCCACATTTTCACCGTAAATTGCACGCCAGAATCTATCAGGTCAGGCTCCGGTAGTCCTTGCTCTCGCGCGGCATCCAGCATGAGCTGCACGCCGCCGCCTTCGCCCTCAATAACAAAAGAGCCATCGTCTGCTTTGAGATATCGGCACAGTCTATAGAGCCGCTGGTTAATCTCCTGGCGCGCCAGATCTCTCGACTTCAGCTGTTCAACCGTCAGATCCCGTAGGCCTCCTGGACTGGAGATAACCATCTTGTCCGGTAATAGGCGGACATCAATCGATTTACCCGCACCCAACGTATTTGGCCCAAGATCACGGTGCACCAATGCATTAGCCACGGCCTCTCGAATGGCCGGAAGGGGAAGTTCAGGAACTTCCACCATTGATCCATCCTCTCGATATCGCCGTACGGCGGCTAAACGTTGCCTTACCCATCCCATTACCGAGTTCAACAGCACCGGAACGGGCCCCTCAAAGGTCTCCAACCCCAACACTCGCCCGTGCTTCGAACCATTTGGTAGCCTTTGCGCCACCGTTACTGCTAAGGAGGGAAAATGCCCTTGGGGATAGAAACCCAGCGCATACAGGCCAGCAAGCGTCAGCTCTCCAGTCGCGGTCGTCACCGCTAGCGCCCGTAAGACGTCCTCATCTTGAGTAAGTCCCGATAGTCGCCGATTCTTTTTCCGCGCCTGAACCAAGAAATCTTGCACCACGTCGCTATCTAGGTCTGCAAGGCTCGTGCCTTCCACAATCGTCGTGTCATAGGACACTGCCTCTTCGGCATGCAGCTTTGCCACGTCCATCATGCGCAGCTCCGAGGCACTCATACGGTAGTCCCCATCAGCCATTCGAAGATACGCTTCTCCCCTGTAGATAGCAGGCTTATCAATAATCGGAAGACCCGTAACCTCCGCAATCACGACATGCGTGCCATCTATTGCCACACTGTCGGTATGCACTGTGACTGGAGGAGTGATGGCATGACGCGCCTGCGAGGCCAGAGCAGCCTCCATCTCCGAAGGATTCTCAATGCCAGTGACAATGAATCCTTCCTTCTCATTGACACCGAGAATGATAAGGCCGCCACTCGGCATGTTTGCGAACGCGCACAATGTCTGCGGTAGAGAGTCCGGAATGCCCCCTTGAGCGGTTTTGACCTCGACTGTTGTTGAATCACCGCCGCGCAACTCAAGCTCAGCCAATAGCTCTCTCAGCTGATTCTCGGACCAATTGTTCACGATGAATACCCGCCCTCAATGTTAACAATGACGGCTCAATGCTAACTTCATTCCTCTTCAATGACAAGAGTTCTCATTGATCTTCCCATTGAGGTGTCATTGATATTCTCATTGAGGCCAAATTATGGCCCTGAAACCCCGTATGTTTAAGCTTTATCTAGCGCATAAACCGCAATGAGTGGTTGGATAAGAGTTATCCAACCACTCATTTGCTGTCTGACGAATGGATAGCCTCTACAAGCCTCACTACGTTACCGAGAGCTGGATCCCCGAATCAGGCTCCGGCATTCCCCGGCGCGATAAGGCCGGAGGCCCTTTTTAGGTCTATGTCCCTGACCATTTTGTAAATAAGGCATGGAGTTTTCCCCAGAGCTCACCAGCCGGGCAGCACGTATCGAGCGAGAGATCTTGGATCGCAACCGTCATGCTGCTTCTGGCCAGTTGGAGTCTGTGGCCCGCTTACTCATGCGTTCTGAGACCATTTCTTCCTCACGCATTAAAGGTATTGCGCCCAACGTCGACAAGGTTGTCCTCGCGGAACTCGCCCAAAAGGAGGAAGTCCGCGGCTTTAAGGAAAGCGCGGAAGAGGTTGCGCGTAACCTCACCGTTCTGTGTTCCATTGAGAAGAGCTTTGCCACCGAACCAACATCTCCATCGGCCTTCTTGAAAAGCTCCAAAGAGAGTTGATGGGGGAGAAGGGCTCTATCCCCACTGGTCTTCGCACTATTCAGAACTGGATTGGTGGAAGTAACCACACACCCATTGGGGCCGAGTTCATCCCAGCGCCCCCAGGCCTAGTCCATGATCTCGTGGACGACTTATGTCTTTACCTCGATGGCGCTTCGCACGGTGCTCTCATCCAGGCCGCAATTGCTCACGCTCAGTTTGAAACGATTCATCCCTTTGCAGACGGCAACGGGCACGTTGGCCCTGCTCTCATTCATGGAATTCTTCTGCGCCGCGGGCTTACGAAGTACACCATTCTGCCGGTAAGCCTCCTCCTCGGTACGCGGTCCAAATCGAAAGCTACCTGCCTTTTCGCACCATCAAGCGTGGTAAATTCCTCACCATGGAGCGCACGTATAAGTGGGAGCATGTCGAGACTCCCCTCATCCGGAACGAGGCCGCAGTTCATTTTTTAGGAGCCGGTTTGACCGCTTCCGGAGTGCAATACGGCGATGGATACGAGGCCACGTGGGAGCTGCGCGCCGCGGAGAACTGGGTGACCGAACGTGTGACGGTGAACGTTGAAGGCGACGGATGGGGGCGAAGCCTCGAGCTGTTTAGGTCCGAGCAAGGCGTGTGGTCGGCGGAAACCAATGAAGAGGGTGCCCAGCCTGAAGATCTGCCCTCCCCCGGTATCGTCCAGTCAGCCGACCTGAAAGCCGCACTCGATTGCGATCTCGGTCTGTGCCCTCTCACCAACACAATGCCTATTCGTCGCTTGACGCTGCTTGAGACTCAGGTTCCGAAAACGCAACTGATCATGGCTTGGATTGATATGCCGTCCCTCCAGGTGATCGCATCAGACCAGTACTACAGCTCCGTCGATGCTGAAACTGTCCGATACGAAAGCGGAACACGGGGAGTCGACGTCGAGTTGGAGGTCGACGGTGACGGAGTGGTCGTACACTACCCTGATCTCGCACGGCGGGTCTGATCCGGAAGCAACTCTAACTAAGCTGGGCGGTATGAACGACCTGACCATCGCGCCTGGCCCAGGGATCCCCGGGGGTCTGGTCATCGTCGCCGCCGACCTGACGGAGCGGTTCGCGAAGTCGTCGGGACCAGGTGGCCAAGGCGTCAATACTACGGACAGCAAAGTGCAGCTTTCCGTCGATATCGCTACGTGCTCATCGCTTTCCGACGCCCAGCGTCGCCGCGTCCTTCACAACCTCGAACACCGCCTGGACGGCACAGTGCTCACCGTGAGCGCGTCGACGCAGCGCTCGCAGGTCCGTAACCGCACCGAGGCGCGAGAGCGCATGGCCGCCCTCTTGCGTGAGGCGCTCGCTCCGCTTCCTCCCCCGCGGCGCAGGACCAAGCCGACGCAGAGCTCGGTGCGACGCCGTCTCGAAGCGAAAAAGCGGCGCTCGGAACTCAAGTCCACGCGACGGCAGCCCCAAATTTCCTAGTTCGAACCATCCGCGTGCATATCCTCACGCTGACGGACCTGGTTCGGGTAACCGCTACGCTGAGACAGCTTGGACCGGTTGAATCCGCTCGATTTCCGAGAGGATCTTGTCTTCCGCCACGTCCAAGTCATATTGAGCCTGTAACCCGAGCCAGAACTGGGGGCTCATTCCGAAGAACTTAGCCAAGCGAAGAGCAGTGTCCGCGGTTACAGCCCGCTTTCCGTGGACAATCTCGTTGATCCGGCGGGGCGGAACGCCAATGGAGACGGCGAGCTTGTGCTGGGTGATCCCCATTTCCTTGAGAAAGTCCTCCATGAGGATCTCACCGGGGTGAACCGGAGGGAGCTTGTCAGTGGTAGTCAACGATCTCAACCTCCTCTGGCCCCGCGGCGGACCACCGAAAACAGATCCGCCACTGGTCGTTGATTCGAATGCTGAACTGACCCCGCCGATCACGTCGCTCCCGCGTTGGGTGGCAGCCGAACCACAAAGGATCAGTCATCTGCTATCCCATCGACTAATTCCTGCAGGTCGCAGGACCTTCGCGGAACCGTCAGTTCAGTGCATTTTGAATAGTTCAACACACGTTGTATTGTTCAGCACATGCTGACTATTGCTTCGCGCCTCGACGTCATGAACCGGCTCGGCCGGGCCATGGCTGATCCGACGCGTTCCCGAATCCTGATGACCCTACTCGACGGTCCGGGCTACCCGGCCGAGATTTCGCAAAGCTTGGATCTGACCCGCTCGAACGTCTCGAACCACCTGTCCTGCCTACGCGATTGTGGCATCGTCGTCGCTGAGCCGGAGGGCCGTAAGACCCGCTACGAAATTGCCGATCCGCACCTCGCGGCGGCGCTCGAAGCGCTGGTCAACGCGACGCTGGCCGTCGACGAGAATGCCCCCTGCATCGACACCGAGTGCTCGGTGCCCGGCTGCGGCGAGAAAGGAACGGACGCATGAGTTCAGCATGTGGATGCGAACACGAACCCGCCACGGAGATCGAAGAGCTCGATCGGCCATGGTGGAAGGACCCCGAGCTACTGCTACCGATCTTCTCCGGCGTAGCCCTCATTACAGGACTGGCGCTGGACTGGTCCGACTTGGAGACGCCCGCAACGGTACTGTATTGGCTTGGCCTGCTGTTGGGCGCTTACACGTTCGCACCTGGAGCGATCCGGAACCTTGTCACGAAGCGCAAGCTCGGCATTGGCTTGCTTATGACGATCAGCGCGGTCGGCGCGGTGATCCTTGGTTTCGTCGGAGAGGCCGCGGCGCTGGCGTTCCTGTACTCGATCGCCGAGGCGCTTGAAGACAAGGCGATGGACCGGGCCCAAGGCGGACTGCGGGCACTGTTGAAGCTGGTACCGCAAACCGCGACCGTGCTGCGCGACGGTACGACGGCCGAGGTCGCTGCGAAGGACCTTGAGGTTGGCGAGCTAATGGTCGTACGCCCCGGGGAGCGGATCGCCACGGACGGCATCATTCGGTCCGGACGCTCCAGCCTTGACACCTCAGCGATCACCGGAGAATCCATTCCGGAGGAGGTTGCGCCCGGCGACGAGGTACCCGCGGGAGCGATCAACTCCGCCGGTGTGCTGGAGGTCGAGACGACCGCAGCTGGAACGGACAACTCGCTGACCACACTCGTCGACCTCGTCGAGCAGGCGCAGGCGGAGAAGGGTGACCGCGCCCGGATCGCCGACCGAATTGCCCAACCCCTAGTGCCCGGGGTGATGATCCTGGCGGTGCTGGTCGGCGTGATCGGCTCGCTGTTGGGCGACCCCGAGACTTGGATCACCCGTGCGCTGGTGGTCCTGGTCGCAGCGTCGCCGTGCGCGCTGGCAATCTCCGTGCCGCTGACGGTCGTGGCCGCGATCGGCGCGGCCAGCCAGTTCGGAGTAGTCATCAAGTCCGGCGCGGCGTTCGAGCGACTCGGCGGCATCCGTCACCTAGCGGTAGACAAGACCGGAACCCTTACCCGCAACCAGCCCGAGGTTACCGGAGTGGTCCCGGCAGACGGATTCGATCGGGCGCAGGTGCTTTCCTTCGCGGCGGCGGTTGAGCAGCAATCGACGCACCCCCTCGCCGCGGCGATCGTGGCAGCGGAGCCCGAAGCGCCCACCGCCTTGGATATCAGCGAGGAAGCCGGTCATGGCATCGGCGGCACCGTCGAAGGCCGACGGGTGCTGGTCGGCAGCCCCCGATGGATCGACGCCGGGCCACTGAAGGCGGACGTTGAGCGCATGGAGTCCGAAGGCCAGACCTGCGTCCTAGTCACCGTCGATGACGCTCTCGCCGGGGCGATCGGGGTGCGCGACGAGTTGCGGCCCGAGGTGCCCGATGCCGTGCAGTCCCTGCACGACAACGACGTGGAAGTGAGCATGCTCACCGGCGATAACACTCGCACCGCCCGGGCGCTGGCTGAAATCGCCGGAATCGACGACGTGCGCGCCGAGCTGCGACCGGAGGACAAGGCAAGCATCGTCGCCGAACTCTCCTCCAAGACGCCGACGGCGATGATCGGCGACGGCATCAACGACGCGCCGGCACTGGCGGGCGCAACGGTGGGCATTGCGATGGGAGCAACCGGCTCTGACGCCGCGATCGAGTCCGCTGACGTCGCCTTCACTGGCCACGACCTCCGGCTGATCCCGCAGGCGCTGCAGCACGCCCGCCGAGGCAGCAGGATCATCAACCAAAACATCGTGCTGTCTCTGGCCATCATCATCGTGTTGATGCCACTGGCGATCAGCGGTGTACTGGGCTTGGCCGCCGTCGTGTTGGTACACGAAGTCGCCGAAGTCATCGTGATCTTGAACGGCCTGCGGGCTGCACGAGCGAAACGCTGAGGCTGTGACCGGCAAGTCTTATAAGGGTTAAACCACGCGCCGAGCGCACACACGTTGGACCAGGCGAGTCATTCGAGTTCACCACCTGGTCCTTCTCGATGCGTGCAGGCACGGGAACTGTGGGGGAACCTAATAGTTCAACGGTTCGATACCGCTTGCAGATTCTTCACACGAGGTAGCGGAATGGACCGAGGCCGAACGAAAACCCGAGTTAGAGACAGCGCTCTTCAACCTACCCCCAATAACGCGAAACGTCATTAACGCCTCGCGTTACACGTTGAACTTGAACTCGACGGAGTGTCGTCGATAAATAACCATTTGA
>NZ_KV796784.1:0-3112 GCF_001809235.1 Corynebacterium sp. HMSC072A04
CCTGTTGGCTGATGCTTGTGCACCGGGTGCTGGCGAGGGTTCCTCTAACTAAGAGGAAGACCGCGATAACCGAGGGCCAGTCGGCCCCCGTGGCCGGCTGACACGCTAGAAGGTCAGTCTGTAGCACCAGGCCCCCTTTCCCACTGTTTCCCTGCGGTGGGTGAAGGGGGCTTTGGTGATCCTGCGCCCCCGGGCCCAGAGCCCGAGGGTCAATGTTCCGTCGTGTGGCGCGGTGAGTTCGGGTGGTTGTGGGGAACAGGGGGACGTCGCCAAGCAGCGAGGCGTCAAATGTGTGCGATAATTCGAGAATGACTACCGCAGGCGACATCGCAGGCCAGATCGGAACCCCCCTAACAGGAAACGCCACCAAGGTGCTGCTCCTAGGGGCGGGTGAGCTGGGCAAGCAGTTAGTAATTGCCTTTCAGAACTTAGGGCTTGAGGTTCACGCCGTGGACCGCTACGCAGGAGCACCCGCGCAACAGCTTGCGCACTTTAGCTACATCGCAGACATTAGGGACCCATACAAGGTGTGGGAGCTGACTGAGAAGATTAAGCCAGACTACGTAGTCCCAGAGGTGGAGACTGTCGCGGTGGAGACGCTGAAGCGTATAGAGGAATTCGGCACCACTGTCGTGCCGTCAGCGCGGGCTTGTGAGCTCACGCAGTGCCGTGAGAGCGTGCGTGAGGTCGCTGAGAGGATTGGGCTGCCCGTCACTGCCTATCGCTTTGCTGAGTCCGCTGAGGAGTTGCAGGAGGCAGTGGGGGAGTTGGGGCTGCCGTGCATCGTGAAGCCGGACATTACGACCTCAGGGAAGGGGCACATCCTTCTTAAGGAAGAAGAGGACGTGGAGGAGGCCTGGGCCATGGTGCGCCACGTGTCCTCGGAGTATAAGCGCGTCGTGGTGGAACGCTTCGTCGACTTTGACTATGAGGTCACGCTGCTTGCTGTGCGCTCCATTGACCCGGCTACGGGCAAGATGGCCACGTGGTTCAGTGAGCCCATTGGCCACCGCCACGAGAAGGGGGATCTGGTGGAGTCCTGGCAGCCGATGGCGATGAGTGAAGACGCCCTAGCGAACGCACGCTCCGTTGCGGCGCGCATCTCCAACGAATTGGGCGGGCGCGGTGTTTATGGCGTTGAGCTCTTCGTAGCGGGTGATGAGGTGTACTTCTCCTCTGTCTCGCCGCGTCCTTTGGATACCGCAATGCTGACTGGATACACACAGCGCTTCTCTGAGTTTGAACTCCATGTCCGCGCAATGTTGGGCTTCCCGATCGATGTGACGTTGGTCAGCCCCGGTGCGGCAGTCATTCTGCACGCGGACGCTGAGCTTGATGATGTCTCCTACTCCGGCCTCGATGCTGCCATGGCTTATGAGGAGACGGACGTGCGTCTGTTTGGTAAGCCGTGGGCGTATGCAGGGCGCCGAATGGGGATGGTGGCTACGACTGCAGAAGACGTTGAGACAGCCCGCGACAGGGCAGCACTCGCGGCGGCGAAGATTACTGTGGAGCCGGGCTCGTCTTCAGGGGGAGATCAGGCGGATGCGCAACCTGTGGCGCCCGCGGGCTCGCCGGTCTCCGACATCGAGGTTATTGAGGTCCCTGAGCCGGTTGTCGACGTTGACCCGAAGCTCACGCGTTCCGCGGATGATTAATGAGGGCTCGGCGAGCCATAAATCTGATTAATGGGGGTAGTGGTCTAAGCCCCGTGGGATGAGGTTTCTAATGGGGAATGACGGCCGTGCTTTGTGCACGGCCGTTTCGCGTGTCTGCGAGGTGTAGCGGCAAGGGTGTTAAATGCTTGCGAGTACGAGTTTTCGCGGGCCTTGGGGTGCTGCAAGGTGGTGAGGTTCGTAGGTGCGTACAAGGGGATTAGGCCAGCGCGGGTGCGGACAGTGCTGTTGCGCTGGCGGAAGGTTTCCTAGCGCAATCCGGGTGGGAAAAAACTGATATGCAAACTTAGTAAATCTTAGATTGAGTATTATAAGAAATACTTAGAAGTTGACGATGTGAAGGAAAAATAGAACAAGTGGGCGGTAGATAGGAGCTGCCTGACTTGAAAACGGTCTAGTGCAGCATAAATACGCTCCAACTTGGGTATAGGCGAAATTTATAGAGCAATGAGATACCTTGCAGCTTCCTGTGTCGAATGATAGTCTCCTGAGTGGACCATAAGAGTTCGTGAGATTCGTGAGAAGAATCGCCGGTAAAGGTGTAAAAACCTACGTCCCGATTTCAGATTGGTTCAGTGGTCTAAGGCTGCTGTGCAGAAAACTTGTAGACATTCACATCATTCGAAGAGGAAACGATGAGTAGATTAAGGAATATCTCCAGAGAGGGGTGGATGGTCTTTACTGCTGTGCTTACAGCAATTGCAGTAATTGCGGCCATGGTTACCGTTCCCTGGGCGAAGGCTGGCGCGGCCGAGCCGACTGATTTCGTGCCTAACACCACCTTGGGCGCTGAAAATGCGAAAATTGGCGGAGATCATAGCTGGGGCCAGCTTGTGTGGGCTGGTGTTCCGCCAGAAGGTGCGAGAAACCCTCACAAGAACAACGATGTCGGATGGGGCTGGTGTATTGATTACACTGTTGCCGATCCCATGCTCAAGAAGGGCAGCTACAAGAAGTCCACAGCAGGTGCGATTCGCTTTGATGACCCGAAGTTCCAGAATGCGGCTATCGGCATTGCAATGAAGCTGCGTGATGCTACGGCGGCTGGCGATAAGAAACTTGCTAACCGTTACAGCGTTTACTTGGCAGCGCTCGTCTCTGATGCGTCGGGTAGGGCTGCCGCGATTAAGTTTATTCACGCAAACGACGGCGGAAATGTTTCTGGTCTGGCACGTCCGCTCCACGGGTTCGACGGCAATTCAGAGGATTTCACGGCGAACACGGGGCTGCGCATTCTAAAGGACAATGCCCAAACGCTCGACCAGCAGTTTGAAGCCGATCCGTCGGTTACTATCCCTGAGCAGCCGGCGGATGCCTTCATCACTGTGGTTGGTCCCAACGGCATAACCACTCATAACAGTGGTGGGGGACAGCGTGTGGTTCCGATTGACCAGCCTGGTCTTCCAGGTGAGTCTGATACTCCGAAGATTTCGACG
>NZ_KV796785.1:0-259 GCF_001809235.1 Corynebacterium sp. HMSC072A04
TTCGGTGCAGGCTACCAGCAGGCATTTCTTGTGGAAGTAGGTGCCGTCGATAAAGACCTGGTCGTAAACACGATAGGGGTCAGTAGACGTGGGCACGGTGATAAACCACAGCAGCTTGAACCACCGGGTCAAAGTCCGCCTTGTTACCCCAAGGCGTTTGGCTAAATGGTCTGCGGATTCGCCGGAAAGAATCCAGTCAATAAAGATTTTGAAGTGCCGAATCTCGCTGGTGTGTGCGCGGGTATTAATCGATGAAACG
>NZ_KV796786.1:0-89737 GCF_001809235.1 Corynebacterium sp. HMSC072A04
TCTCACCGAGCGGCAAAAGCACCGCTTAGAGATGTTGTGGGCCACCGATGATGACTACGTGGCCCTAGAAGTAACGTGGTTGGTCTACCAAGACATGATCGCAGCGTACGCGCATCCGAAGAAATCGGAAGGCAAAAAGCTCATGGAACGCATCATCCACACCCTGCGTAAAGGATTACCAAAAGGCTTAGAAGAGCTCGCCCAACTGGGGCGCACCCTGTGGCGTCGGCGCAAAGATGTGCTTGCCTACTTTGATATCGGTGCGTCCAACGGCCCCGTCGAGGCAATCAACGGCAGACTCGAACACCTACGCGGCATCGCCCTAGGATTTAAAAACCTCAACCACTACATCTTGCGATGCCTAATCCACTCCGGACAACTACAGGACAAAATCAACGCACTCTAAAACCGGAAGGGCCCGAAAAGCGCTAAGCCATGCACGTGGCTTAGCGCTTTGCTTCTTTAGCGTGGGTGCTACACGATCATGATTTCCGCGTTGTTACCGCCGGTGCAGCGGATGATCTCGCGGTCGTCGGTCCTGCATGCGAGGTCGTAGGACTGGGGGGAACCGGACTGGTGACCGAGATTTGTGGTGGGACGTATCCGCGTAGATCTTCCAAAGAGCTTATGGTGAGCCCCATGAGGTGGCCGGCAGTCGAGCGGGCAAAATCACAGCTGGTATTCGGCCCTGCGAGGATGTAGGTGATGTTGTAGCCATCACCTGTCTGGCATACCGTGGCAGGGGTGCCGAAGACATCGACCTTCGCGCCGTTAATCTGCTTCTCTGGCAGCTGCTCGTGGATGTGGTTGATCGAACCAATGCGCGCGGATTCAATTGTTTTCCGGCTTCCAGGTGGCATGACGTACTGTCCGGGCTCTACTCCCTGAAGGTGGGGAGGCGTCGTTTGTGGTGCCTGCCGTTGTGCAGCTTGCTGCTGTGCGCCTTGCTGCTGTGCGCCTGCTTGTCCTTCTGGAGCGGAGCCACCGGGAACGGTGGGCTCGGGGCCTGCAGGCACCTCGGCGTGGGAGTCGTCTTTAAGCGGCTGGAAAGCCGGATAGGTGTTTTTGAATGATGGCTCTGTTGCCTCAGAGGTGGCCGGGGCCGTGTCTGGGGCGGCGGTCTCGGTGGTGGTGGAGGAGCAACCAGCCGCGAGTAGACCCGCGGCGGCTACGGCGGTCAATGCCGTGAGGAATCGGCGTGCGGAGGAAGGGGTCTGCGGGGAAGTCATGACCCCACACTAACGCCCGCCTAGCCATATGGTGGGGGAAAACGGGGAAAGCTGCCCAACCCTCAGTGCAGAACACCGAGTAGGCGGGCAGCAAAAGTCTGTGCTAGCGAGTCTGTGCTAGCACGAGGAGCCTTAGTGGCAGTCCCAGTGACCGTCGTGGGCTGCGTGGCGGTGGCCATCGTGCAAGTAGTCCACGTGATCGCCGTGCGGGATGGCGACGTGACCGCAGCCCTCGCCGTGCTCGTGATCGTGGTCCTCGTGAATGTGGTGCTCGGACGTCTCGCACTCGTCCCAGTGGCCCTCGTGCTCACGGTGGATGTGACCGTCGTGCAGGTAGTCAGTGTGATCGTCGTGCGGGAAGGCAACGTGGCCGCAGCCCTCGCCGTGGGTGTGCGTGTGCTCGTCGTGGATGGTGTGGGTCATGATTCCTCCTCAAAGAATCGGGGATTTTCACTCCATTTTCAGTAGTTGATAGTTACAGTAAAGCGAATTTTCACTATGTTTTCAATAGTGGGGGTGGGTGGGGGTGCCCCACCCTGATGGCTGTGCACGAAGTGAAAGGTGATTCATATGTGAAAAGCGCTAGAGTAGGGAAATGATGAAAAAGTCTCTTCAGCACCGTTCTTCGCGCCTTCTGTCTGGCCTGGCTTCTGTCGTGGGCGCGTGCTCGCTGGCCATTGGGTTTGCTGCCCCCGCAATGGCTGGCGAGGGCGTGCCGGTTACCCAAGGCCAAAAGATTGTCGCCTCCGATGGTTCTCTGTGCAGCATCGGCTATGTTGAGGCCACTCGGGCATGGACCTCGGCGCACTGCGGTCTCAATGGCGAGCAGATGTATAACGACGCAGGTCAGCACGTAGGTACACTGCGCTGGTTCAAGCCCTCGGGTGCGGCGGGGCATGACCTGGCTTATATCCAGTTTGCCGGTGGGACCTACTCTGCGGGAAACCCGCTCACCGGAGATGGAATGGCACCCGTGCCTGGTGAGGGATCAACGGTGTGCTTCGACGGGCAGGCTACCGAGCGCCAGTGTGGCACCGCGGTGCGTGGCCCGGGGCTCTTCCCAGGAATGAACTACGTTGTGGACGTGGCGTTGGCGCCAGGGGACAGCGGTGGAGCAGTCTCCGTGCCGGGGCAGCCGGGTGTGGTGGGCATCTACCAGGGGATCACTCAGGCTAGCCGCGATGGGCAAACCATAACCTTCTCTAATTATGCTCGCATGCCGCGAGCAGACGAGCTGGCGCACTTGCCGCACCAAGGCTGGGTACCGCGTCGCCCCAACCGGGAGCCGGGAAACCCAGTGCGCCTGGTGCAGGAGAGGGGAGAGGCGCTGTCTTCGACGAGTAGCACGGGTCCGGAAGGGTTGCGCGGCCTAGCCATGTACTTCGGGCTGAGCATTTAAACAGCTGGCATCGAGACAGGTGGGAATTCGTGGGCGAGTTCTAGCGTCCCGCTTTTCCCGCAGCGTCGTGGGATAGCGCGGCGGTGAGGCGGGAGGAGGCGTCGACAAGCACGTCGGCGAACTTCTCCGCTGGGGAGGGGCGGAATCGTTCGGCGGAGCCGGAGACAGAGAGTACGGCGATAAAGTTGCCGGCGGCGTCGAAGACGGGGGCGGAAACGGAAGCGAGATTCGACTCGCGTTCCTCGATGGATTCGGAGTAGCCGTTAGTGCGTGCGAGCTCGACGTCGTGCTCGCTAAAGAGGGCATCGGGAACGTGTACATCCGCAAAAGCTGCGAAGATGCGGGCGGCTGAGCCGGACGTAAGGGGTAGCTGGCGGCCGACGGGTACGACGTTGTGCAGGCCAATCTCCGGCTCGCGTGTAGCAATGCACGTGCGGGTTGTTCCAGATAGCTCATAGAGCTGTACGGACTCACCGGTGGCCTCAAGGAGCTCTTCCATGATGGGCCCGGCGGTTTCAATGATGCGATCGCGGTTGCCGGGAAGGGCGGGGCCCGCACCCCACTTTCCGTCGGGTGTGCGGGTGAGGATCCGGTGTGCCTCGAGTGCTGTGGCGAGACGGTGTGCGGTTGCTCGGGGCAGGCCGGTGGTCTCACAAAGCTCGTTAAGCGTGGAGGGGCGGTTGGTCGCGGCCATCATGATGGCAACTGCGCGATCCAATACCTTTATTCCTGATACTGCGCTATACTCTCCCATATAATGAAATCTACGTCCCATTAATTGAGATTTCAAGTGGAGAGAAACATGACTGAGAAATTGACACTCGCAGAGAAGGTATGGCGCGACCATGTCGTGCGCAAGGGGGAGAACGGCGAGCCTGATCTCCTCTACATTGACTTCCAGCTCTTGCATGAAGTTACCAGCCCGCAGGCCTTCGACGGTCTGCGCCTGGCTGGACGGACGATGCGGCACCCTGAGTTGCACTTAGCCACGGAGGATCACAACGTTCCCACCGTGGGTATAAAGACCGGAAATCTCCTGGAGATTAAGGACGAAGTTTCCCGTACACAGGTGTCTACCCTTCGCAAGAACTGCGAGGAGTTCGGCGTACGCCTGCATTCGATGGGTGATGCCCAGCAGGGCATTGTCCACACCGTTGGTCCGCAGTTGGGTATCACCCAGCCCGGCATGACCATTGTGTGTGGTGACTCGCACACCTCGACGCACGGCGCCTTCGGCTCCATTGCCATGGGCATCGGTACCTCCGAGGTTGAGCACGTCATGGCCACTCAGACGCTTTCGCTCAAGCCTTTCAAGACGATGGCTATCGAGGTTAGCGGTGAGCTGGCGGAAGGTGTTTCCGCCAAGGACTTGATCTTGGCTATCATCGCCAAGATTGGCACTGGCGGCGGCCAGGGCCACATTATCGAGTACCGCGGCGAGGCCATTCGCAAGATGTCGATGGAAGCGCGCATGACGATCTGCAACATGTCCATCGAGGCTGGTGCCCGCGCTGGCATGGTTGCTCCGGATGAAACAACCTTTGAGTACGTCAAGGGCCGCGAGTTCGCCCCGCAGGGCGAAGACTGGGACGCAGCGGTCGAATACTGGAAGACGCTGCCGACCGACGAGGGGGCCGATTTCGATACCGTCGTCGAGATCGATGGCTCCGCCCTCACCCCGTTTGTCACCTGGGGCACCAACCCGGGCCAGGGTCTGCCGTTGAGCGCTGCGGTGCCCGACCCGGAGGAGTGCGGGGACGATGGCGAGAAGGCCGCAGTCGAGAAGGCCCTGGCGTACATGGACCTCACGCCGGGCACGCCGTTGCGCGATATCCAGATCGACACTGTCTTCCTGGGATCGTGCACGAACGCTCGCATCGAGGACCTGCGCGCCGCCGCCGAGGTGGTCAAGGGGCGCAGTATCGCGGCTGATACCCGCATGATGGTGGTCCCGTCATCGGCCGTGGTCAAGGCGCAGGCTGAGGAGGAAGGCTTGGACAAGATCTTCACCGATTTCGGCGCTGAATGGCGTACCGCGGGTTGCTCGATGTGCCTGGGTATGAACCCGGACCAGCTGAAGCCGGGGGAGAGGTCGGCGTCGACAAGCAACCGCAACTTTGAGGGCCGCCAAGGCCCCGGTGGCCGTACCCACTTGGTGTCCCCGGCCGTTGCCGCGGCGACAGCAGTCCTGGGCCACCTGGCCGCACCAGCTGATATCGACGATGCCGCCGTAGCCGGCGCCTAAGGAAAGGGAAAAGACAATGGAGAAGTTCGTAACTCATACTGGCGTCGGCGTTCCGCTGCGAGTTTCCAATGTGGATACCGACCAGATCATTCCTGCGCGCTATCTGAAGTCCGTCAAGCGCACTGGCTTTGCCGAAGGCCTGTTTTCTAACTGGCGCAGCGACGAGAACTTCATTCTCAACCAGGAACCGTTCAAGGAAGGCTCTGTGCTTTTCGCGGGTCCGGACTTTGGTACCGGTTCTTCTCGTGAGCACGCGGTGTGGGCGCTTGCTGAGTATGGATTCAAGGCGGTGTTTTCCTCCCGCTTCGCCGATATTTTCCGCGGCAACTCTGGTAAGGCCGGGCTGCTGACGGGGCTCATGGAGCAAGAAGACATCGAGCTCATCTGGAAGCAGTTGGAGTCCGGTGAAACCGAAACCACCGTGGATTTGGAAGCGCGCACGGTTACCGTCGGCGGCAACAGCTATACCTTTGAGATCGATGACTACACCCGTTGGCGCCTCATGGAGGGCCTCGACGACATTGGGCTGACCCTGCGCAATGAAGACGATATCGAGGCCTTTGAGGACAAGCGCCCGGGATTCAAGCCCCGCGTCGTGGCGTCTTAGCGTGGGCAATGGGGGTGTGGGAGTGTTCCCCGCCTCCTGTGGCACCGGCCACATATCGGCGTTAACATCCTCGGCATGAGCAATCCTTATCAAAGCTTTAGCGGGGACAGCGGCAATCAGTTCGGCGGTGCAGGCGGGCATAGTGGCTATGACTATCACGACGCCGCAGGTTATGGCTATCAGCAACCAGGCAGCTACGGCTACCAGCAGCCGGGAAGCTTTGGGTACCACCAGCCCGGCGCCGCGCCTGGCAATCCACAAGGCGGGGCTCCCGCGCAGCCCATCGACGCCATGGATATTGTGGGCCAAACCTTCAAGGGCTACCTGAAGCAGCCTGTGCCAGGGATGCTGGCCATGCTGGTGCATCTCATTATCTCTTTTGCTCTTCTTCTTGTGCCGGGAACCGTTTTAGGCGGCATCTCCGCAGCGATGGAAGAAAGCGGCAGGGACATTGAACCCCTGGTTCCTACCGTGGGGATACCTCTTATGGTGGTCATGGCGCTAGCCGCCTATGCTTATCTCTGCTGGATGATGGCGAACCTCTTCAATGGTTCCCGGAAGATCGCTGATGGGGAGAAGGTCACCTTCCGCGACTACTTTAGGTTTGCGCAGCTGAGTGGTTGCGCCGGTGTCTATGCTTGCTTCTTTATTTTGGTAACGCTCGGATCTATTGCGGGTGGCTTCCCCGGACTGATTCTCTATGCGCTCCTGTGGCCAGCGCCCGTGATCAAGGCTGATAACCCCGATAAGCCTCTCATGGACTGCTTCCGAGCGGCCCTCGACCAAATCATGGAGAATCTTGGGCAGTCGCTGCTCTTTATTCTGGTCTGTTCCCTCATCACGAGCTTTGTCGTATTTATCCCCATCGTCGGCTTCCTTGCCGCCTATCCGATCTGGGCGCTCGGGATGGTCCTTTTCACCCGCGCTATACAGCGCCGCCCTGCAGCACGGTTTGAATAAGGCAGCAGGGCGGCGTAGAAACTCCTGAGGGACGTGGGCGATGCCCTGCTCAGCGCACGGGAAGCGGGCTAGCTAGATAATCTGCGCCCGTAAGCTCACCGTCGTTGAAGGAAAGAACCCACACCGAAGCTTTCTTGAACTTGAGTTCTTCGATCGGCTCTTGAATGAACTTCGGTGCATAGGACTCGATGATGCCGGGGATTGTCAGCCCTTGGCTGACGATAACCGGAACGCCGCCGCCGTCGACAACGCGTTGGAAGGCGGCGCGGGCGGTCTCAGGTGATTCAGCAAAGACATCATCGCCGAATGCTTTATTCACGGCGATATCCATGCCGAGTTCATCGGCCAGCGGGGCAGCGGTGTGCTGGCAGCGCTGCGGCGGGGCGCTATAAATGGCGGTCGGATGGAAAGGCGTGAGCATCGGCACGAGCATCTCCGCCTGGCGGCGCCCCTTCTTATCCAGCGGGCGCAGGTCATCATCACCCTCCCAGGTGCGGCGCTGGTGCGCGCGGGCATGGCGCACGTAGAGAACGCGGGTCGTTGGTGCGAGGCGCAGGCGCTTCTTTGCCTTGGCCAAGACCTGTGCATCAACGTCATAAGAGAGCAGTGCGCAGGCATCATCGATCTTCATCCAGCGCAGCTCGTCGGTTTCCTGATTCGGGGTGTATTCGCCATCGAGCACCCGCGCCAGCCAGTAGTAGACCACCTTGGTGCGGCCTTGTACTGGGTAAGCTACCTTGCCGATGAGTTTGCCCAAGCGCACGGTATAACCGGTTTCCTCGAGGATCTCGCGCGCGGCGGTAACAGGAAGGGATTCGCCCGGATCCACCTTGCCCTTGGGCAGTGACCAATCGTCATAGTGCGGGCGATGAATGAGGGCGACTTCCGGATCGTGCGGGTCACCGCGCCAGAGAACCGCACCGGCGGCCAGGGTCGTGCGCTTAAACTCATCGGCCGGATCGACGGGCACTTCTTGGTGTCGGCCAGAAATAAAGACCTCGGATTTGATGTCTTTGTCCGTCTCGTGCATGTTCTTTGCCTTGGGCATGCTGCTCCTTTTGCGCCAGTAGCTTCTAACCTTTTTCCATTTTCCTCCACTCACTGCCGCGATGCAGCCTTACGCGCCGAGCGTGCTTTAATGCCGAGCGTGCTTTAATGGGGAAAGCCGATATACCGGGAATCTACAGTGAGGTGGCACATAGTGAACGTAGCAGTATTGGGTGCGGGCTCGTGGGGAACTACGCTGGCAAAGGTTTTTGCCGATGCCGGCAATGACGTCCGCTTGTGGGCGCGCCGTGAAGAGCTAGCCCAGGCCATCAATGCACGCCACGAGAACCCGGATTATCTTCCAGATCTTCCGTTGCCCGCCTCCATCCGCGCTACCACCGATCCAGCTGATGCGCTGGAGGGTGCGGACATCGTCATTTTCGGCGTCCCCTCGCAGACCTTGCGGTCCAACCTGGAAAAATGGGCGCCGTTGCTGCCGGAGGATGCAACTTTAGTATCGATTTCCAAGGGCGTGGAGAAGTCGACGCTCAGCCTGATGAGCGAGGTGATTGCCGATGCCGCCGGTGTTTCCCCCGACCGCATTGCGGTGCTCTCCGGGCCCAACTTGGCCAAGGAGGTGGCCCAGGAGCAGCCGGCAGCTACGGTTATTGCGTGCCGCGACGCCGACCGTGCCAAGGCTGTCCAGCATGCCGCCGCAGCACCCTATTTCCGGCCCTATACCAACACCGATGTCATCGGCGCGGAAATTGGCGGTGCTTGCAAGAACGTGATTGCACTTGCCTGCGGCATGGCTGCGGGTAAGGGGCTGGGAAACAACACCATGGCCAGCATCATTACTCGAGGTCTCGCGGAGATTACTCGTCTCGGCGTGAAGCTGGGAGCGGACCCGTTCACCTTCTCTGGTCTGGCTGGTATGGGTGACCTCGTGGCAACCTGTAGCTCGACGTTGTCCCGCAACCGCACCTTTGGCTACCGCCTCGGCCAGGGCGGCACCCTGGAGGAAGCCACAGCCGCCACCAATGGCCAGGTAGCGGAAGGCGTTATCTCTTCCGATTCCATCTTTAGGCTGGCGCAGCGCGCGGGCGTAGAGATGCCTATTACCCAAGCGGTCTTCGGTGTGTGCCACCGCGGCGTGACTGTCGACGACATGATCGTGGCTCTGATGGGTCGCACCAAGAAAGCTGAGTAAAGCCGAGTAAAGTTGCTCGGTATGACTGAAGCGAATCCTGTGCGCGTGGCCGTAGTGTACGGCGGGCGCAGCTCCGAGCATTCAGTGTCGTGCATCTCCGCCGGCGCAATCATGGAGCACCTTGACCCGGACAAGTATGAGGTTGTGCCGATCGGCATCACGCGAGAAGGTACCTGGACTCAGGGCAGTCGGGAGGGCCTCGGCATTGTCGATGGGCGCCTGCCCGAGGTAGAGCTGCACGATGAGCTGGCGCTTTCCCTCAACCCCGCCACGCGCGGACGCATCCACAACGTCACTCGCCATGAGCACTACACCGAAGTGGATGTCATTGTGCCGGTTCTCCATGGACCCTACGGTGAAGATGGGACGGTCCAGGGGCTTTTCGAGCTCTCCGGCATCCCTTACGTGGGCGCGGGCGTGCTGGCCTCGGCCGTGGGCATGGACAAGGAGTTCACCAAGAAGCTGCTGGTTGCGGAAGGTCTGCCTGTGGCGCCCCAAGAGGTGCTCACTGGGGAAGCCACGCTGAGCGACGCCCAAAAGGAGCGCCTCGGCCTTCCTGTCTTTGTGAAACCGGCGCGCGGTGGTTCCTCCATCGGTGTGTCCAAGGTTTCGGCGTGGGAGGATTTCGCGGACGCGCTGGCCCTAGCCTACGAGTCCGACGAGAAGGTCCTTGTCGAGCCGGAAATTCGCGGTGCAGAGGTGGAAGTGGGCGTCCTCGAGCACCCAGACGGTAGCCTCCAGGCTTCCGTTCCCGCCAAACTTTTGGGCACTACGGAGTCCGAAGAAGGCTTTTATGACTTCGATGCCAAGTACATCGACGAGGGCGTTTCGGCGGAAATCCCTGCGCCGTTGAGCGAAGAATTAACCGCTGAGCTCCGCCAGCGCGCTATCGAGGCTTTCCGTGCTCTGGGCGCTGCCGGCCTGTCCCGCGTGGATTTCTTCGTCAGCGAGGATTCCTACTGCATCAACGAGGTGAACACCTTCCCCGGCTTCACACCCATCTCGATGTACCCCCAGGTATTCGCCGCCGTGGGTGTGGGCTATGCCGAGCTGCTGGATACCCTCATCCAAACCGCGCTCGCGCGTTCCTAGTCCTTAGCCCGCCTAGTCCCTCAGCTGAGTGCGAAGGGCAGGCGGTAGAGGAGTAGGCCGCGGTTGCTACTGGGAAGGGGTGGCGGCCACGAGGGCGTCGCTCAGCCGCACCAGCGCGGAATTGGCTGCCTCCTGCGGAGCAGACAGCGCGAGATCCTCCGCCCGGCCGAGCGCGAACCACGTGCCGGCCGTGGTGCCCTCCGCCAGGGTGGTGTCCTCGAACCAGGGCACGTCATTGACCTGCTGAAGCTGGACACCTGCACGGTAGTTCTCCGGTGCAGCCGCACCACAACGCACGACGATCTCTTCCTGGCCCGGCGCGCTGTAGACCCAGGTGTTCTTGTCACCGACATCCTCGCGGCGCGAGTAGCCCTCCGCGAGGGTCTCCGGCAGGGCCTTTTCCAGCCGGCTGCACATGGAATCCGGGCCCGCCTTCAGCTGCGATAGCGGAGCGGCATTGGGCTGTTGCTGTTTCTGTTCCAAGTGGTCGAGAGCATCACCGAGACCCTCCGGGGCGTCGTCGCGCGCGTTGTCGGAGGTGGTGGTGACCGCGACGGCGGGAACGCGCTTGGTGCTGTACCACGTCGTGAGATTCGAGCCGGGAGTGGCGTCGACGACCTGCAGCCAGGATTCGCCGTCGGCCTCGACGGTCTGGGAATACTCAGTAAATTGCTGCGGCAAGTCAACACCGCAGCGCAGCGTTATCTTGTCCTCCGAGCTCTTCGCCCACGCCGCAGCACCCGCGGGAGCTGGCTCGACAAGATCGACGCGTGGGTACCCCAGTAGTTTGTCTGGCAGCGCATCGACCACGGCGGCGCACTCGGGGGAATCCGCCGCCTCAGATGGGGTGGGAGGCAGCGCCACCGGTTGCTGGGCAGCGGTGGTGAAGACGTATTTTGCCCCAAAAATCACCGCGAAGACCATCGCGATGGCGATCCCGAGTGAGACGTAGATTGCGGTGCGGTTAAATTGGGTATCCATAGGGGCTTATCCTATCGCTGATAGTCCAGGAAGAACGAACGTGGACGGTGCGCACGCGTATAGTGCGTGGCCCGCGCAACACAAAGGAGTCCGTGACGGTGGGTTTATCGCATACCCTCGACCAAGCCGGTGAGCGGCAAGTCATCCATGAGATTGTCACCGCCGCCCCGAGCGCGCTCAACGGTGACGATGCCGCGGTGCTGTACCCGGCAGCGCCCAATTCCCGCACGGTGGCAGCGACAGACATGATGGTGGAAGGCAGGCATTTCCGCCGGGATTGGTCGACTGCCGCAGAAATTGGGCAGAAGGCCATCGTGCGCAATTTCGCCGATATCGAGGCGATGGGTGCCCGGCCCACCGCAGCACTGCTGGCTATTGCCGCGCCAGGGGAAACCCCGGTGGATTTCGTGCGGGGGATTGCGCAGGGCATCGCTGAGCGCTGCGCGGTCTATAACGCAGAGCTGGTCGGCGGCGACCTTACCCGCAGCGACAGCTTGGTCATCAATGTCACGGCGATGGGTTCCTTGGGAGGAAGTGGGGCGCCGCTGACCCTGGATGGAGCACGCGCGGGCCAAAAGCTGGTGGCGCACGGCAAGATTGGGTACTCCGGAGCGGGCCTTGCTCTGCTTCAGCGCTTTGGCCGCGCGCTGCCCCCGGAACTAGAGGAGCTGTGGCCGCTGATCGACGCCCACTGTGCACCCACCCTGAGCCCTGGGCGTGGCGTTATCGCTCGGGCAACGGGTTCGACCGCGATGACAGATAATTCGGATGGCTTAGTGCGTGATGTGGGGCATTTGGCACAACGCTCCGGGGTGCGCATCGACCTCGACCGCGCAGCCATTGCCCCGGATCCGCTCCTAGCTGCTGCCGGCGCGGTGCTTGATATCGATCCGTGGGAATGGGTCCTAACGGGAGGGGAGGATCACACGCTGTTGGCCACCACGTACAAGGCCGCTCCCTCTGGGTTCCGGGAAGTAGGCCGGGTGATGCGCGGCAGGGGTGTCACCATCAGTGGAGAAGAGCCTCGCTATCGCGAGGGCTGGGAGGGATTTGCGTGAGCCACATCGATACCTCTCGCATTCACTATTCGTGGATGCCCCACATCCGGCAAGCGCTGGAGGAGAATCTGCCGCGCCTTGAGCAGCAGATCGGCCAAGACTTCCTGCCCCCGGCCGAGGACGTATTCGCTGCCTTGTCGCTGCCCCTCGATGACGTACGTGTCCTCATCGTGGGCCAGGATCCCTATCCCACCCCGGGCCATGCCATGGGCTTGTCCTTTTCTACGCGCCCCGGGGTGCCGGCTCCCCGCTCGTTGCAGAATATTTACGCCGAGCTTCACGACGACCTCGGGATCACCGGCCGCGCGGATGGGGACCTGCGGGCGTGGTTCGACCAGGGCGTGCTGCTGCTGAACAGGGTGCTTACCGTGGCCCCGGGCCAGGCCGGCTCGCACCGGCGGATGGGCTGGGAAGCGATTACGGAGGCCGCCATCAGAGCGTTGGCGGGGCGCGATATCGTGGCCATTTTGTGGGGGCGCGATGCCCAAACCTGCCAGGCCTTCCTGCCGGGTACGGAGTGCATCACCTCCCCGCATCCTTCACCCCTGTCAGCACGACGCGGCTTCTTCGGATCGCGTCCATTTTCCCGGGCGAATGCGGCCTTAGAGGCCCGTGGCGTCTCGACAGTGGACTGGCGCTTGTAGACTAACCAACATGTCTTATCCCGCCGAGTTGGATGCCCGTGGCCTGCACGAGTGGGCCGCGCGAACCGTTAAGGAGCTACAGCGCCGCCGCGCCGAGATTAACGCCCTCAACGTGTTCCCGGTGCCCGATTCTGACACGGGATCCAACATGGCGCACACCATGGAATCTGCCCTGGCGGAGGCCGATAAAGGCGAGATGGACGTGGCTGAAGCCCTGGCCATCGGTTCGGTACGCGGAGCGCGCGGCAACTCCGGGATGGTGCTGTCCCAGGTATTGCGCGGGGTGGCTGACGCCACGACGGATTCGCGGGTGGATGGTTCGGTCTTGGCGGATGCCCTCTCGCTGGCCGTCACGCTGGTCGACCGTGCTCTGGCCTCCCCAGTGGAAGGCACCATCATCACCGTGCTGCGTGCCTCGGCCGCCGCTGCTAGTAAGGCCGCCGAGGAGTCCGGCGCGCAACTGCACGGTATTGTGGTCGCGGCGGTCGACGCCGCCCGGCAAGCCTTAGCGGAGACTCCTTCCCAGCTGCCGGCGCTGCGCGAGGCCGGTGTCGTAGACGCCGGCGGAGCAGGCTTCGTCATCTTGTTGGAATGCTTGCTGGCCCAGCTCACCGGTGAAGACACCGTCCCCGAACCTGTGGCTATAGAGACTGTAGGGGCAGAGCCCACGCAGAGCGAATCGCTGCCGTCTCACGGAGAGAAATGTGCCGCGCCACAGCCTGGGGCCGGCCCGGAGATTGAAGTCATCTTCTTCTTCGAGGGAGACCTCGCCCAGATCGAGGAGGCCCTCAACCCGTTGGGCAATAGCCTCGTCATCGCGCGAGTCACGGAGGATTCTGCGAGCGTGCACATCCATAGCTCCCAAGCCGGTGCGGTCATCGAACAAGCCTATGGCCTCGGAAAAGTCAGTAACCTGCGCCTCGAGGTGCTTCCCTCCGCCGGAGATACAGCGGCCGGCGAAATGCAGGCCATCGATCGTGCCGGGCGGCGAATCTTCGCCGCAGTGCCCGAAGGAGCCGCCCGCGAGCTTTTTGAAAAGGCCGGGGCGGATACCGTTAAGCCCGGCGACGGCCCTCGCGCCGCGAAGGCGGGTGATCTCTTCTTGCCCAACGGCTACGGCGGTGCGCCCGGCACAGCCACGCTTATCCCGACTGATTCCCTCGTCTCCGGGCTCGCCGCGCTGTCGGTCTACTCACCGGGTTCCACCCACACCGCCGAGGCAGTGGCCACCATGGCGGATGCCGCACGCTCGATGCGGGTGGTGCATCCGGATACAGAATCCATCGACGGGATTGTGGCGTCGTGCTGCAGCCAATTGGCCTACGGCGGGGAGCAGATCACCGTGCTCACCGGACTAGAGATCGATGAGGACGAGCTGGCGCAGCTCTTGGGCGTCGACGTGGTGGTGCTGCGGGTTCCCGGGCTGCGTACCGAGATCGGGGTGGAGTAAGCCATGCTGGGGTGGCAGGATGACCGTGCGCTGACGGAGATTCTGGCAAAGAAGGATGCCTCAGCGATCAAGCGAGCCTTCGGGTACACCACGTGCGGTGAGCTGCTCAGCCACTATCCACGCGACTACATCCGCCACAACAAGGACGTCGGCCTCGGCGGTGCCGAGGACGGTGACCACGTCACCATCACCGGTGTCATTGAGGATGTTCGCGTCAAGCACACCTCCAAAGCCATGGTCTTTATTCTCTACATGGATAGTGGAGTCCAGGCTTCGTTCTTTAACGCGCACTACGTGCAGCGCGTGCTGGGGCGCGGCATGCGCGTCATGCTGTCTGGCAAGCTGAAGTACTTTCGGGGATATCCCAGCCTGCAGCACCCTGACTTCCTCATCCTCGACCCCGGCCGTTATCAGGAATCCTTGCTGGATAGCACGTCCGGGCAGGGGACGGGCTCGCTGAAGAAGCTCTCCCAATTCGGGTCGCTGGAGACCTTCCTGCAGCGCGAGTGGATCCCCGTGTACCCAGCCAGCGGGAAGGTGACGTCGTGGTACATCATGGGTGCTATCCACAAGGTGCTGGAACACACGCCTTCGATTCCGGAGCCACTGGACTACCGCATGATGGTGACGCTGGACCAAGCCGTCCGCGAGATTCACGAACCGGGTGAGCACGGGCCCGAACGCGCCATCCAACGTTTGAAATACAATGAGGCGCTGTCGATTGGGCTGGTTATGGCCCTGCGCCAGCGCGATGTCAAGGCGCGTACGGCAACCCCGATGCCAGCGATTTTGGAGGGCTACCGCGACGAACTGCTCAGCGAGCTGCCCTTTGAACTGACTGCGGGCCAGCGCCGCGTCATCGCGGAGATCGACGCGGACCTGTGTGGCACCGCGCCCATGATGCGTCTGCTGCAGGGCGAGGTGGGCTCGGGCAAGACCCTGGTGGCCACGTGTGCCATGCTGCAGGCGGTCGACGCCGGTAAGCAGGCCGCCCTTCTCGCGCCGACGGAGGTGCTGGCGGCGCAGCATGGGGCGTCGATTAGCGCCAGCGTTCCCGAAGGAGTCACCGTCACCGTGTTGACCGGCTCGATGAAGACGGCGGAGAAGCGGCAGGCGCTGCTGGAGATTGTCTCCGGCGAGGCCGATATCGTCATCGGAACGCATGCCATCATCCAAGACACGGTGGAGTTCTTTGACTTGGGCCTCGTCATCGTGGATGAGCAGCACCGTTTCGGCGTGGAGCAGCGCGATAGCCTGCGCACCAAGACCCGGGAGGGCACGAGTCCCCACCTGCTGGTCATGACGGCGACACCGATCCCGCGCACGATTGCCATGACCGTCTTCGGTGATTTGGCCGTGTCCACTCTCAAGGAGCTGCCTGGCGGGCGAAAGCCCATTTTGTCCGCGGTGGTGCCCGAATGGAAACCGGAATGGGTGCGCCGCGCTATCGAAAGAATCCGCGAAGAGGTAGAAAAGGGGCACCAGGCCTATATCGTCTGCCCGCGGATTGAAGGAGAGGGCGGCGTGGAAACGATGTCCGTACAGCTGCGCAACCTGCCGCTGCGGGGTCTGCGGGTGGAGATGCTCCACGGCAAAATGCCCGATAAGGATGAGGTCATGGAGCGCTTCGCCCGCGGGGAAATCGACGTCCTCGTGGCGACGACCGTCATCGAGGTTGGCGTCGACGTGCCCAACGCCACCGTGATGCTCATCCGCGAATCGGAGAATTTTGGCGTCTCGCAGTTGCACCAGTTGCGTGGGCGCGTGGGGCGCGGTGGTAACGACTCCGTGTGCTTGCTGCATACCACCGCCGAGCCCGACAGTAAGTCCTACCGGCGCATCCAGGCCATAGCTGATACGCCGTCCGGTTTTGATTTGGCGGAGCTGGATCTTCGGCAGCGCCACGAAGGGGACATCCTAGGAACGCTGCAATCTGGCACCAAGCGCACTCTGAAACTGCTCGATCTCAGCCATGATCGGGACATTGTTGAGCGCACGCATGCTGATGCTGCCGCATTGGTGGAGCGCAATCCCGAGCTAGCGGAGGAGTTGACACACAATTTGAGTGCGGATGAGCAGGAGTTTTTGGAGAAGAACTAGGCCAGTCACCGCGCGCAGCTGAGGGGAGATAGGGTAGAGGCCATGACCAGAATCATTGCTGGGGAGGCCCGGGGGCGCACCATCAAGGTGCCGGAAGCCGGGACTAGACCTACCTCTGACCGCGCCCGCGAGGGCCTTTTCTCATCGTTGAACGTGCGTTGGGGTTTCATCGACTCCCGGGTGCTGGACCTTTTTGCTGGGTCCGGTGCCTTAGGTCTGGAGGCAGCCAGCCGCGGCGCTGAGGAAGTGGTCTTGGTGGAAAACAATCCTGCGGCGGTGAAGATCATCCGCCACAACATAGGGGTGGTGAAGCACCCGCGCGTCGAGGTACGCGAGATGAAGGCCTCGTCCTATCTAGCGACCGCCCCGCGCGGGTATTTCGATATGGTGCTCGCGGATCCTCCCTATGAGTTCGATGATGTGGATGGGCTGTTGGCCGCGATCGAACCGGTGTTGGATGATGCCGCAATCGTCGTCATCGAACGCCATGTGGATTCCCCACAAACGCAGTGGCCGGAAGGCTTTGAGCCCACCGGCCAGAAGCTCAAGAAACGGACCTTCGGCATCGCGCGTTTTGATATGGCGATTTATCACCGCGCTGAGGACAGCGACTACAGCGACAACGCGGGTAGCGAAGACACCGCCATGACCGAAATCAAGGAGGATTAGCCATGCCCACCCACGCCGTCTGCCCGGGATCTTTCGACCCCATCACGCTAGGCCATGTTGACGTGTTCAACCGCGCCAGCGAATTGTTTGACAAGGTCACGGTGCTGGTGACGGGAAACCCCGATAAGCCATCCGGGCTATTTAGCGTGGAGGAGCGCGTGGATCTCATCCGCCGTACCGTCGCGCCAGAGATCCAGGTGGACTGGTGGGGCGGCCTGCTCGTGGACTACACCAGTGCCCATGGCATCGACACCATTGTCAAAGGCCTGCGCTCCTCCTTGGACTATGAGTATGAGCTGCCGATGGCACAGATGAACCGGCGCCTTTCCGGAATCGATACGGTCTTCTTGCTCACTGATGAAAAGTACGGCTATATCTCCTCCTCCCTGTGTAAGCAGGTGGCACAGTACGGCGGTGATGTCACGGGCATGTTCCCAGAGCACGTTGCGGCCGCCGTGATGGAACGCTACCGAGGCTAAGGAGACATGTCTGTACTGGCAATACCTTTCGTCGTCCTCGTTACCGTCATAGTGGGCTCCTGCCTGCAGCGAGTCTCCGGCATGGGGTTGGGCCTCATTGGCGGGCCCATCTTGACGCTCTTCCTCGGCCCCGTGGAAGGCATCATGGTCATCAACGTTTTGGCCTGCATTAACGCCATCCTCACGACCTATTCGATGCGCGAGAATGTGGCGTGGGATAAGTGGCTGCGCATCGGCCCCTTCATGGTCCTCGGCTCAATCCCGGCGGCGCTGCTTATCGCGCGCATCGATACCTCGGCGTTATTGGTGCTCGTGGGCGCCGCCTTGTTGATCGCGCTGGGCGTGGTGGTCTTCGGCCGCAAATTCGTCCCAGAGATGCGGGGGACGGGGCCCGCGATCTCCGCGGGTATCTTGGGCGGTTTTACCAATACCCTGGCCGGCGTCGCCGGCCCCGTCATCACCGTGTACGCCCAGGCTGCGCGGTGGCCTAAGTCAATCCTCGCCGCGACCCTGCAACCCTGCTTTGTCATCGGCGGATTGTCCTCTGTTCTGACGAAGTACTTCCTGGGCTCCGGCGGTTTCGAGGGCCTGCACTGGCTGGTGTGGCCTTGCGGAATAATCGGCATGTGCGTCGGCATCCTTGTAGGCAAGAAGATCGCCGGGCACGTCTCGCGGGAGAAAGCCCACACGCTGTCGCTGGCGCTGGCTAGCCTGGGAGCGCTGAGTGCTCTGCTGCGCGGTCTTTCCACGCTGGGCGCTTAAAACACTGCCTGGGTAAGGTGGACCCATGGCGAAGTTCAAGATTGAAGACGCGCTCTCCCTGCGCGCAGGCAAGAATTTTCAGATCGACTCGGTCGATGCCTCCGCAACCCCCGGCTTCGACGGTGACAAGGACGAGCTCGATGCCCGTTTCACCAAGTACGATGACGAGCTCTATGAACTGCAGGAGCGGCTCTTTGCCAACGGTCGCAGCTATGGTGAGGACGCCCCAGCGGTGCTCATTGTGTTGCAGGGAATGGATACCTCGGGCAAGGGCGGTGCTATTCGCCACGTGCTCAGCACCTTCGACCCGCAGGGAACCACCACGGTTGGTTTCGGAAAGCCCACCGAGGAAGAGCTGGAACATGACTTCTTGTGGCGCATCCGCAAGCACGACCCGCAGCCGGGACAGATTGTGGCCTTTGACCGCTCCCACTACGAAGACGTCCTCATTCAGCGCGTGCACGAGTGGGTCGACGAAGAAGAAGTGGACCGCCGCATCGAGGCTATCCGGGATTATGAGCTCGACCTGACAGCGAAGGGTGTCAAGGTCATCAAGATCTTCCTACACCTGTCCAAGGAAGCCCAGAAGGAGAATCTGCTGGAGCGCACGGAGCGGGAAGACAAGTTCTGGAAATACGATCCCGCCGATGTGGAGGAGCGCGCCTATTGGGATAAGTACATGGCGGCCTACCAGGACGCCATCCAGCGCACGGATGAAAACTATGCGCCCTGGTATGTCATTCCTACCGATAACAAGAAATACGCCCGCATGGCGCTGAAGTTCCTCATCGTGGATCTCCTACGCCATCTTGACCTCGAATGGCCGGCGCCCGACTTCGACCCGGAGGTGGAGCGCCAGCGCATCGAGGACGCCGACTAAGAACTAGTCGCTCTGTGCCTCATCGACGTCGCTGGCGAGCTCACGGGCGGCGGCGTTGAAACTATCGAGGACGGACAACAGCGCTTCCTGGGCATTGATAATTCCCAGGTTGAGGGCGTGGAAGAGCTGGTCCTCGTTCAGACCCGCCGTGGTGACGAAGCAGGCATCACCACGCAGCTCCACCTCATCCTCAACGAGGCCAACGATCGCGCGCCCATCGAAGGCACTGGAATTGAACTCGTTGCACAAGACGTGGAAGATCGGGAGCATGTCCGCGTCGAGCTGCGTCGGCAGCACGCATTCCATGCGCACGAGGCCATCGTCGACGGTGATAACCCAATCAAGGTCATTGAGGCGGGCAACCGCCGCAGTGGGGTCCTCCGGGTGCGCGGTGGCCGCCATATCTAGTTCCGTACCGTTGAGCACGCTCAGCACGCTGTCCCGGCTGACGGCGGGCAGCGGAGACCCAGACAGGATGTCGAAAGGATCGGTGCCTTCGCTAGCGTTGTGGTTCATGCTTGCTCCTCCTCGTTCCAGGTGACCGCCTGGGGAAAACGCTGCGCCACGACGTCGAAAATCTCCGCGAAGCTGGCGAGCGAGCTCAGCAGGAAATGCCCCAGCTGGGCCAAGGACAAACCTTCGCCCACGGCCATGGCGCGGTTGGCGCCTAGGTGGATCTCCGCGTTGCCCTTCGCGTCCTCTTCGACGAGGAAGTTCAAGGTGGGCGCCACGCTGGCCCAGTTCAGCTCCGCCACGGCAGCAGCAACGTCGTGTTCGAGGTGCGCGGGAAGCGTGCCTTCCCAGGAGGCGAAGGCGCTCAATACGTCGCCTTCCGCGTCGAGGTCACAGTGCACCGCGATATGCGGCACACCGGTCTGCAGGACGCGGCGCGCGGGGGCGTTGTCGTCGCCGGCACCAGGAGCGTCGCCTTCCTCGGGGGCAGCTTCGATGAGCGCGTAGTCGGCATCGATAAGCTCGCTCAACTGCGCCAGCCGGTCAATGGTGACCGGCTCAACCACGTGGAGATCGGTCACTGCTGCTCACCCTGCGCGCCCTCAGCTCCCTCGCCCGCCTGTGCAGCAGATTCGGAACCGAGCTTGGCCATTTCCTCGGCGGCGGCGACCATGGCGTTCTGGGCGTTGATGACACCATCCACGGAGGCGCGCAGCGCGGCCGCGAGTTGTTCGTCGGTCATGCCGGCCGCGCACGGAATATCGGCCTCGGTGCGCACGAGCAACATGCCGTCGAAGTCAGCAATGACGGCGCGGGCCCCCATAGCCACGGAATTGATCTGGTTAGCCGCGAGGAAAAGGCCGGCGTCGGCCTTGGCGTAGTTGACGTCCGTTGGCACATCGCAGCGCACGATGGCAACGCTTTCCAGCACAGCGAACATGCACGGCAGGCCGTTGAGGTTGGCGGTGGCGGCGTCGTCGCGGCCGGTGACCGGCTCGAGTTCGATGTCGAAGGTCTTCATTGCCTCAATGATGCGGTCGAGGGTGACCTCCGGCAGTGCGTGCGGATCCTCGGCGGGGGTAGTCGCAGGATTAGTCATGGTTGTGCTCCTTCCAGGTGACGAGCTGCGGGTACTGCTGTTCAATCCACTCGAAGGACTGCAACACGGCATCCAGGGTGGACATGACGAACGCGCCTAACTGGTTGCGGGAAGCGCCGTGGGTCAGGTCGAGATCGCGCGCACCGGAGACTGCCAAGGCGTTGTCCGGAGCCTCAAAGAAGCGGAACGTCGGCGTGAAGTGATCCTGGTTCCAGGCGTTGATGTGCATGAGGAGCGCCGGGCCCTCGGAGGCGGGCACAGAACCGCGCCACACGGAATCAACGATGAGGGAGGAGCCAACCAGCTGGAAGGCAATGGCGGCGTTCGAGAAGCCGGTGCGCAAAAGGTTGACCGTCTGGCCGTCCTGCGTCTTTTGCTCTTCGATGCGGTATTCCAAGCCTTCTGACTTAAAGATCTCCGCAATGCGCTCGAGTGTGACCTCCTCAATCGGAGTATCGGGCTGCAGCTGGCGCTGCTGCGCTTCGTCGTGATTAGTGGTGTCAGTCAATTCTTCTACTCACTTCGCTACATTCTTCTTAATCTTTTCCGGCCCCGACACTACCGGAGCCGTCTTCCTGGGGTGCGCAGGTGGGGTCCTCGAAGAGTTTTTCCCCGCCCAGCTCGTGGGCAAGCGCTGGAGCGATCTCGGGATATCGGAAAGTATGGCCGAGCGCTTCCGCGCGCGTGGGCAGAACCTTTTGGTTAGCCAGTGCAAGCTCACGCGCACCTTCCTTGCCTAGCAGCAGCGCCGGACCGACGCTGGGAATCGGAATGATGGTGGGGCGGTGGAGCAAGGAACCAAGGGCATCAACATAATCGCGGTTGAGCACCGGAGTGGGGGAGACCGCGTTGATGACGCCGTGCCAGGCCGGGTCGAGCGCGGCGCGGACAAACATGTCAGAAAGATCATCTTGTGCAATCCAGCTATTCCACATGGTGCCTTTGCCGAAAGCGCCGCCAAGACCAGTGGAAAACAGCCCGCGTAGCAGCGGCAGGATCCCTGCATTGGCTGATTGCACAATACCGGTACGCAGGTTAACCACGCGCTTTCCAGCCTCCCGCGCCGGCTCACACGCCGCCTCCCAGTCGGCGACGACGTCAGCGAGAAAACCCTCGCCGCGCTCCGATTCCTCGGTCAGTTCCGTCTCACCCCTGTCCGGGCCGTAGATTCCAATGGCGGAGGCGCACACCATGGCGGTCAGGGACGGGGTCTCAGCAGCCAGCTGGGCCAGTAGGCGAGTAGGCTCGACGCGGGAATCGCGAATGGCCTCTTTATGCGCGGAATTAAAACGCCCAAAGATAGGTTCGCCGGCCAAGTGGATGAGAACGTCAACGCCCTCCAGCAGGTCCTTCGCTGGCAACTGTGGGCGCCAGAGGCGCTCGCCAGGCCCGGGGTTGGAGCGCACCAAAGGGATGACGGTGTGGCCCAGGGTGCCCAATTGCGCAGCCACAGCCGCGCCCACCGTCCCGTGCGTTCCGGTTATCGCTATCGTGCGGGGCTCGGCGTTGAGTGCGCCGAGCCTGTGGGCAAAGCGAAAGTCTTCGATGAGCTGCTGCTGGCGGTAAGCGAAGATCGATTCCAGGGCTCCGGCGGGGATGCGGGTCTCCACCTTGTCCGTGATGAGCGTGCCCTCCGGGTGATCCTCAAAGAAGTGCTCGTGGCGCCAATTCGCCAAGGAGCGGAAGGGGGCGTTGATACAGACATCCGCGAAGGACCGCCGCGGTTGGTAGCGGCTGAGGTCGTGGCGGGCAACCCATTTCAGGCCGCCGGGAAAGCCCAATATTGAGGTTCCATCGGCCAAGGACTCGGCTTGCTGAAGCGGGGTCATAAAACCGAAAGGTGGGGTGAGGCGAGCAAACGCCCCCTGGCGGGTATGCCACTGCCATACGTCTTCGCGCGGGGCGGGGACAACGTGCTGGGTAGTGAAACTCACTGTCTATAGACCTGCCTCAGGAGATTCGGGGGTGCGAGGGCGTACCAAGCACGCGTGAAGAGTGCTATGGTTAGTGCTGGCTTTCAAGCATAGACAAGTCCACTGAACCATTGTCCGACATCCTTTAAAGACCGCACCGTGAGGCGGGGAAGGAGGTCACGATGAGTGAATCCGGCACCCACGCGGAGTCCAACGAGCTGCTGAGCTCCTCAGACGTCGCGCGTACTGTCGCACGCATCGCGCACCAGATCATTGAAAAGACGGCGCTAGATTCGAGTGATTCTTCTCGAGTCCTGCTCTTAGGCATTCCCTCTGGTGGCGTGCCTTTGGCGCAGCGCCTTGCCGAAAAGATTGAGGAATTCTCCGGGGTGGAGATTCCCTGGGGCTCCCTCGACATCACTTTGTACCGAGACGATTTATATGCCCGCCCGCACCGTGCCTTGCAGCCCACGACGGTGCCTGACGGCGGGATCGATGGCGCCACCGTCATTCTTGTCGACGACGTCCTTTACTCCGGCCGCACCATCCGTGCCGCCCTCGATGCCCTCGCGGACATCGGCCGCCCCGACATCATCCAGCTCGCCGTCCTCGTGGACCGCGGACACCGCCAGGTACCCATCCGCGCCGACTACGTGGGCAAAAACATCCCCACCGCGCGGGATGAGGATGTCACCGTGTACAACGCCGACATTGATGGGCGCGATGCCGTCGTTCTCACCCGCTTCACTGCACAGCCCGGCAAGGAGGCATAAATGAAGCACCTCATTAACATCGCCGACCACAGCGCCGAGGAGATTCTCGGTCTGATGGATGAGGCCGACCGCTTCCGGGAGGCCCTGGAAGGCCGCGAGGTCAAGAAGTTGCCCACGCTGCGCGGGCGCACCGTTTTCACCTTGTTCTACGAGAATTCCACGCGCACTCGTTCCTCTTTCGAGACGGCGGGCAAGTGGATGTCGGCGGATGTCATTAACCTCTCCGCTTCGACGTCCTCGGTCAAGAAGGGCGAGTCCCTCAAGGACACCGGGTTGACCTTGGCGTCCATCGGGGCGGACGCCATCATCATGCGCCATCCTTCCTCCGGTGCGGCACAGCAGCTAGCTAGCTGGGTAGCGCCCGGCGGCCAGGGCCCGAGCGTGATTAACGCCGGCGATGGCTCCCACCAGCACCCCACGCAGGCGCTTCTCGACGCCGTCACGATGCGCCAGCGCCTGCACCTGGGCGCGGATCGCTCGGCAGCCGGCACCGGTTTTGAAGGTCTAAACGTGGCTATCGTCGGTGACTGCCTGCATTCTCGCGTGGTGCGCTCCAACGTGGACCTGCTCTCCACGCTGGGCGCTGAAGTCACGCTCGTCGCCCCGCCGACGCTGCTGCCTTTCGGCGTCGACACCTGGCCGGTGCGCGTCTCCCACGATTTCGATGCAGAGGTTGCCAAGGCAGACGTCGTCATGATGCTGCGCGTGCAAGCAGAGCGCATGAACGGCGGTTTCTTCCCCTCGCACCGCGAGTACGCCACTCTCTACGGGCTGTCCAAGGACCGCGCAGCGGCCATGAAGAAGGACGCCATCATCATGCACCCAGGCCCCATGGTCCGCGGCATGGAGATCAACTACGCCGTGGCTGACTATGACAACACCGCGGTACTCCAGCAGGTTAACAACGGTGTCCACGTGCGCATGGCGGCTTTGTTTACGCTGCTCACTAACGGCGAGAACGCCGGTATCTAAATCGATATGTCCCACTTAGCAACGAGGAGAGCTGAAGAATCCATGACTACTTATCCAGACACCGGCGTGCTCTCTGCTCCCGCGGCCGGCACTCTGCTCATCACCAACGTTCGCCCCTATGGCGAGGGTGAGCCCACCAGCATCCTGATCAAGGATGGCGTCATCGAAGCCATCGGTGCTGCCGCTGACGCCGGTGACGCCAGGGACGCCGGGGGCGTGACCCCGGCGGTCAAGGCGGACCGCACTATTGATGGTGGCGGCAACGTGCTGCTGCCAGGGCTGGTGGACATGCACGTTCACCTGCGTGAGCCGGGCCGCGAGGACACCGAGACCATCGAAACCGGCTCGCGCGCTGCCGCCAAGGGCGGCTTTACCGCAGTGTTCACCATGGCTAACACGTCACCGGTGACGGATCAGCCGATCATCGCCGAGTCCGTCTGGGCCAAGGGCCAGGCACGCGGCCTGTGCGATGTCCACCCGGTTGGCTCCATCACGAAGGGCCTCGAGGGCAAGACTCTGACCGAGTTTGGCATGATGGCCCGCTCGGATGCCAAGGTGCGCATGTTCTCTGACGACGGCAAGTGCGTCCAGGACCCGCAGCTCATGCGCCGTGCCTTGGAGTACGCGAAGGGCCTTGACGTTCTGCTGGCTCAGCACGCAGAAGATCACCGCATGACCGAAGGCGCTAGCGCCCACGAGGGTGAGGTCGCCGCCCGCCTCGGCCTGCGCGGCTGGCCGCGCGTCGCCGAGGAATCCATCGTCGCCCGCGATGCACTGCTCGCGCGTGACTACGGCAACCGCATGCACATCTGCCACGCTTCGACGAAGGGCACCGTGGAGCTTCTTAAGTGGGCCAAGGAACAGGGCATCCCGCTGACCGCCGAGGTGACCCCGCACCACCTGCTGTTGACCGATGACAAGCTGGTGACCTACGACGGCGTCTACCGCGTCAACCCGCCGTTGCGCGAGGAATCTGACACCCTGGCCCTGCGCCAGGCATTGCTCGACGGGCTTATCGACGTCGTGGCGACCGACCACGCCCCGCACGGCAGCGAAGACAAGTGCGTCGAGTTCGAGCACGCCAAGCCGGGCATGCTGGGGCTGGAGTCCTCCCTGGCGGTCATCGCCAAGCTTTTCGTCGCCACCGGTCTGGCCGACTGGCGCTTCGTTGCCCGCGTCATGTCGGAACGCCCGGCAGAGATCACCCGCCTGCCTGGCCATGGCCGCCCGATTGCCGTGGGAGAGCCAGCGAACCTCACCATCGTTGATCCGGAGCACCAGTGGGTATCCGATTCCACGCGCCTGGCATCGAAGTCGGAGAACAACCCATACGAGGGGGAGGAATTCGGCGCACGCGTGGCCTACACCATCCTGCGCGGTGCGGTGACCTACGACCTAGCGGCTGAAAGCGGCAGCGAGGCGGCCGAGTAATCGGGATAATCGACAATCAGAGTTGCTCACCACTTAAGTAGTCAACGCACACCAACGCACGTCCCCAACACAATCACCCTTCACCGAGAAAATTCACTGAAAGGTTCAACACACAGTGACTTCCACTACCACCACCCCCGCCATCCTGGTCCTCGCTGATGGCCGCACCTTCCGTGGCTTTGGCTTTGGCGCCACGGGTACGACCCTGGGCGAGGCCGTCTTTACCACCGCCATGACGGGCTACCAGGAGACCATGACGGATCCGTCGTACCACCGCCAGATCGTCGTGGCCTCCGCGCCGCAGATTGGTAATACAGGCTGGAATGATGAGGACAATGAGTCCCACGGCGACAAGATCTGGGTTGCCGGTCTGGTCATCCGCGACCTTGCCCGCCGCGTCTCCAACTGGCGCGCCGAGCGCTCACTGCCGGAGGAGATGGAAAAGCAGGGCATCATCGGTGTCAGCGGCATCGATACCCGCACCCTGGTGCGCCACCTGCGCAACCACGGCTCCATCAAGGCCGGTATCTTCTCCGGTGCCGATGCTGAGCGGGACGTCGATGAGCTCATCGCTGAGGTGAAGAACCAGCCCTCCATGGCCGGACTCGACCTGTCGGCAGAGGTCTCGACTGATGAGGTTTATACCTTCCCGGCCGTAGGGGAGAAGCGCTTCACCGTCGTGGCCTACGACATGGGAGTCAAGACCGCCACACCGAAGAACTTCGCCGAGCGCGGCATCGAGACCATCGTGGTTCCCGCCAACACCCCGTTCGAGGAGATTAAGCAGTACAAGCCGGATGGTGTGTTTGTCTCCAACGGCCCGGGCGACCCGGCTACTGCGGACACCATGGTTGGCATTGTCCGAGACATCCTCGCCGCCAAGTACCCGTTCTTCGGTATCTGCTTCGGCAATCAAATCCTCGGCCGTGCGCTGGGCATGGATACCTACAAGCTGAAGTTCGGCCACCGCGGCATCAACGTGCCGGTGCGCAACCAACTGACCGGAAAGATCGACATCACCTCTCAGAACCACGGCTTCGCCCTGGCCAGCCCCTCGGGCAAGGAAGACCCGGCCGGTGAGGAATTCGAGACCGACTTCGGCCCGGCAGTGGTGTCTCACACCTGCCTCAACGACAACACCATTGAAGGTGTTGCGCTCAAGGATGGCATGGCGTACTCCGTGCAGTACCACCCTGAGTCCGCGGCTGGCCCGCACGATGCTAACCCGCTCTTTGATCAGTTCATCGAGCTCATGACTGAAAAGTCCCCGAACAAGTAGAACGCAACCAGGAAAAGGAAGAAGAAACACATGCCAAAGCGCAACGACATCAATCACGTCCTGGTTATCGGCTCCGGTCCGATTGTTATTGGCCAGGCCTGCGAGTTCGACTACTCCGGTACCCAGGCCTGCCGCGTGCTCAAGGAGGAAGGCCTGCGCGTTACGCTGGTCAACTCCAACCCGGCAACGATCATGACGGACCCGGAGTTCGCCGACCACACCTATGTGGAGCCCATCGAGCCCGAGTTCATTGAGAAGATCTTCCAGAAGGAAAAGGAAGAGGGCAACCCCATCGACGCCGTGCTGGCAACCCTGGGCGGCCAGACCGCTCTGAACGCCGCGGTGCAGCTGGACCGCCTGGGTATCCTGAAGAAGTACGATATCGAGCTCATCGGTGCCGATATCGATGCGATTGAGCGCGGCGAGGACCGCCAGAAGTTCAAGGATATTGTCGCCTCCATCGGCGGCGAATCCGCGCGCTCCCGCGTCTGCCACACGATGGAGGAGGTCCACGAGACTGTCGCCGAGCTCGGCCTGCCGGTTGTCGTTCGCCCGTCGTTTACCATGGGCGGCCTCGGTTCGGGCCTGGCCTTCAACGAGGAGGACCTTGAGCGCATTGCCGGCGGCGGCTTGGCTGCATCCCCAGAGGCGAACGTCCTCATCGAGGAGTCCATCCTGGGCTGGAAGGAGTTCGAGCTCGAGCTCATGCGTGACGGCGACGATAACGTGGTGGTCATCGCGTCCATCGAGAACGTCGATGCCCTCGGCGTCCACACCGGTGACTCCGTCACCGTGGCGCCGGCCCTGACTCTGACGGATCGCGAGTACCAGAAGATGCGCGACCAGGGTATCGCCATCATTCGCGAGGTGGGCGTCGACACCGGCGGGTGCAACATCCAGTTCGCAGTGAACCCGGATGATGGCCGCATCATCACCATTGAGATGAACCCGCGCGTATCCCGCTCCTCGGCGCTGGCCTCCAAGGCCACCGGTTTCCCGATTGCCAAGCTGGCCGCCAAGCTGGCCATTGGCTACACCCTCGATGAGGTGCGCAATGACATCACCGGTGTTACCCCGGCTGCTTTCGAGCCGACTCTGGACTATGTCATCGTCAAGGCTCCACGCTTTGCTTTTGAGAAGTTCCCGGGCGCCGATGACACCCTGACCACCACCATGAAGTCTGTGGGCGAGGCCATGGGTATCGGCCGCAACTACATTTCCGGCCTGAATAAGGTCATGCGTTCCCTGGAATCCAAGCCCGCAGGTTTCTGGACCCAGCCAGATGAGTACTTTGCCGGGGAGCGCGGTACGGATCTCGAGGCCGTTCTCAAGGACCTGGAGCGCCCGACAGAGGGCCGCATGTACGACGTCGAGCTGGCCCTGCGCCTCGGTGCGACCATCGAGCAGCTGCACGAGCACTCCCACTTGGACCCGTGGTTCCTCGCTGAGTTGGAGGCGCTGGTCCAGTTCCGCGAGGAGCTCGTGAGTGCGCCGGTTCTGGACGCTGATTTGCTGCGCCGCGCCAAGGTCCTCGGCCTGTCCGATGCCCAGATCGCGGCTCTTCGCCCAGAGTTCGCTGGCGAGGATGGCGTGCGCTCCCTGCGCTGGTCCTTGGGTATTCGCCCGGTGTACAAGACCGTCGATACTTGCGCTGGTGAGTTCGAGGCGCAGACCCCGTACCACTACAGCACTTATGAGCTGGATCCGAACGCTGAGTCCGAGGTCCGCGCAAGCGACGAGAAGACGAAGGGCAAGGTCATCATCCTGGGCTCTGGCCCGAACCGCATCGGTCAGGGTATCGAGTTTGATTACTCCTGCGTGCATGCCGCCCTGGAGCTTTCCCGTGAGGGCTACGAGACGGTCATGGTCAACTGCAACCCGGAGACGGTGTCGACTGACTATGACACGGCAGACCGCCTCTACTTCGAGCCGCTGACTTTCGAGGACGTCATGGAGGTCTACCACGCGGAGGCCGCGTGCGGTGAGGTTGCCGGCGTCATCGTCCAGCTGGGTGGACAGACCCCGCTGGGCCTGGCTGAGCGCCTGACCGCTGCCGGCGTTCCGGTCGTGGGTACGTCTGCCGCTGCCATCGACTTGGCGGAGGACCGCGGTGAGTTCGGCAAGGTGCTTGCTGAAGCCGAGCTTCCCGCACCGGCCTTCGGCACCGCGACCTCCTTCGAGGAGGCCCGCCAGGTCGCCTCGAATATCGGCTACCCGGTATTGGTCCGCCCGTCCTACGTGCTGGGTGGCCGCGGCATGGAGATCGTCTACGACGAGGATTCGCTGCGCAACTACATCGAGCGCGCTACCGAGATCACCTCGGATCACCCGGTCCTCGTCGACCGCTTCCTGGATAACGCCATCGAGATTGACGTCGACGCGCTGTGCGACGGCGAGGAGGTCTACCTCGGCGGCGTGATGGAGCACATCGAGGAGGCCGGTATTCACTCCGGTGACTCCTCCTGCGCTCTGCCGCCGATGACGCTGGGACCTGAGGATATTGAGAAGGTGCGGGAGTCGACGCGTCGCCTAGCGCATGGCATCGGCGTCAAGGGCTTGATGAACGTTCAGTACGCCTTGAAGGATGACACCCTCTACGTCATCGAAGCCAACCCGCGTGCCTCCCGCACCGTGCCTTTCGTCTCCAAGGCCACCGGCGTCCCGCTGGCCAAGGCCGCCGCGCGTGTCATGCTGGGGGCATCCATCGCCGAGCTGCGCGAGGAGGGCATCATCCCGTCTACCTACGACGGTGGTTCCCTGCCGCTGGAGCACCCGATTGCGGTCAAAGAAGCCGTGCTGCCGTTTAACCGCTTCCGTCGCCCCGATGGCCAGCTGCTGGATACTTTGCTGTCCCCGGAGATGAAGTCCACCGGTGAGGTGATGGGCTTGGCCGATAACTTCGGCGCCGCCTACGCCAAGGGTGAGATGGCCGCCTTCGGCGAGCTGCCCACTGAGGGAACCGTGTTTGTCTCCGTAGCCAACCGCGATAAGCGCACGCTCATCTTCCCGATTCAGCGCCTGGCCTACATGGGTTACACCATCGTGGCTACCGCTGGGACCGCGCAAATGCTGCGCCGCAACGGTGTCGAGTGCGAGGTCGCCCGGAAGGTATCGGAGGCCACGGAGGGCGAGGAGTCCATCGTGGACCAGATTCTTGCTGGAAAGGTTGATCTCATCCTTAACACCCCGGCAGGCTCCGCCGGTGCCCGCCACGACGGCTATGACATCCGCGCTGCTGCGGTATCCGTGGGCATTCCGTTGGTGACGACCGTCCAGGGCGTGACCGCCGCCGTGCAGGGTATTGAGGCTCTGCGTCGCGGGGATCTCAAGGTGCGCGCGCTGCAGGAGCTTGAGCATGACCCAGCCAACTAGGAAGTTGCCGTCTTTTGGTGAGCGCCTCGTAGCAGCTGGTGCGGAGCGCGGGCGCCTGTGCGTAGGCATCGACCCGCACCCGCATCTGCTCGAAGCCTGGGGCCTGTCGGTTGATGTGGATGGTCTGCGCACGTTTACGCTGCGCTGTGTAGAGGCCTTCGGCGAGACCGCCGCGGTGGTGAAGCCACAGGTGGCTTTCTTTGAGCGTTTCGGTTCGCGCGGCTTCGCAGTTCTTGAGGAGGCCCTCGCGGGGCTCCGCGAGCAGGGCTGTCTGAGCCTAGCGGACGCGAAGCGCGGAGACATCGGTTCCACCATGGCGGGCTACGCACAAGCCTGGTTGGGGGAGGACTCGCCGCTGCGTTCCGATGCTGTGACGGTCTCGCCCTACCTTGGTGTGGGCGCTTTGAGCCCAGTCTTCGACCTAGCGGAGCATACTGGACGCGGGGTCTTTGTCCTTGCGGCGACCTCCAACCCGGAGGCCGTGGCGTTGCAGTCGTTGAGCGTCGACGGCCGCAGCGTGGCACAGCGCGTCGTCGATGAGCTTGCACAGCGCAATGCGTCCGCGGCTGGGCCAAACACCACCGTGGGTGCCCTTGGTGTTGTCGTTGGCGCGACATTGGAGGCTCCGCCTGCACTAGACCAATTAAACGGTCCGGTGCTGCTGCCGGGTGTGGGCGCCCAGGGCGCCACGCCCGCCGATGTAAGGGAACTCACCGCAGCGGCGCCCGAGCTCGGCTTTGCCAACGTTTCCCGGGCCATTCTTTCGCAGGGGCCGAATGTCTCTGACCTGCGGAAAGCCGTAGTGGATGCGGCGGCGGAGTTCCGGGACTAATAATCAGACCAGGTAGCGGCGTGCTGGATTAACGGGCGCGCCGTTTACCTGGTATTTTGTTTAAGGCATGTGCGTTGACGTGCGGGAACCTTTAAAAGAAGGGGGCCGCGTTACGTCATCGCGTACAGACCAGTGCTAGGATTGCCAGAAGTCGGTTCGTGGAGGTAGCAAAAGCTATCCCGCGCTGGGGAAACCTTCCCACCGTGAGCCGAGATTCTGGTGCTAGCCATCAGATGACAATGTTCGAACTAATGAAATCGGAGGAAACCCGTGGCCCTTCCCAAGTTGACAGATGAGCAGCGCAAAGAAGCTCTCGCAAAGGCCGCTGAGGCCCGCAAGGCTCGCGCTGAGCTCAAGGCTGCGCTGAAGCGCGGCGAGACCAACCTGCAGGAAGTTCTAGAGAAGGCCGAGACCGATGAGATCATCGGCAAGACCAAGGTCTCCGCTCTCCTCGAGGCCCTGCCGAAGGTTGGCAAGGTCAAGGCTAAGGAAATCATGGAGGACCTGGAGATTGCTCAGACCCGCCGTCTGCGTGGCCTGGGTGACCGTCAGCGTCGCGCCCTTCTCGAGCGTTTCGGCTACGGCGAGTAATTAGCGCAATGGCTGACGAAACTGCACGCGGGCGCCTGGTCGTTCTGGCCGGGCCGTCTGCTGTGGGTAAGTCCACTGTGGTTTCGCGCCTGCGCGACGATGTCGACAACCTCTACTTCAGCGTCTCCATGACGACGCGCCAACCCCGTCCCGGAGAGACTGATGGGGTGGACTACTTCTTCGTCTCCCCAGAGACCTTCCAACAGCATATCGACGCCGGTGACATGCTCGAATGGGCAGAGATCCACGGCGGTTTGCAGCGTTCCGGGACGCCCGCTCAGCCGGTCCAAGAAGCGATGACGGCTGGACGCCCGGTGTTGGTAGAGGTTGATCTTGCAGGCGCCCGCAACGTGAAGGCGGCGATGCCGGAGGCGGAAACCGTGTTTCTCGCCCCACCATCTTGGGAAGTTTTGGTCGAGCGCCTGACAGGGCGTGGGACCGAACCGCAGGATGTCATCGATCGCAGGTTGCAGACCGCTGAGTCGGAGCTTGCCGCGCAAAAGGAGTTCGACCACATCGTTGTCAATGAAGATCTCGATGAGGCCGTTGCTGCTATTAGTGCTATCCTGCGTGGATAGACCACGATTTTGACCATCTACCAACAGTAAAGGTGCATGTGACCAACGTGACCACACCTGCTAATTCTGAGGCCGTTAAGCCGGAACCAGTATTCGATCCGCCGACGGGCATTACCGATCCGCCGATCGATGAGCTGCTGGGCAAGGTCTCGTCCAAGTACGCTCTGGTGATCTTTGCCGCTAAGCGCGCACGCCAGATCAACAGCTACTACCAAGAACAGGATGAAGGCGTCTTCGAGTTTGTCGGACCGCTGGTGACCCCGGAACCGGGGGAGAAGCCGCTGTCCATCGCTTTGCGCGAAATCGAAGCCGGCCTGCTGGACCACGAGGAAGGCAACTAAGCTTTTCCGTGCCGGTAGCTGCCTACAGCACATTCTGAACTGAACCCACCCACGTGTCTGCCAAGATACTGGGTGGGTTCAGTGCGTCTTGGGTAACATCGTCCGAGTGAAGGACGTACAGCATTTCCAAGAAGCTCAAGAAAGTAGCGCCGTGAATCATCCAGAGTCCGCAGGGGCGGGGTCGGCTCAACGGCGGCGCATCCTCATCGGAGTGGCGGGAGGAATTGCCGCCTACAAGGCGTGCCATCTTATCCGCGATTTCACTGAGCATGGCGATGATGTTCGCGTGATTCCTACCGAGGCTGCGCTGAACTTCGTTGGGGCAGCGACCTTTGAGGCCTTGTCGGGGCATCCGGTGTCGACCACGGTCTTTGATGCGGTGGATGAAGTCCAGCACGTCTCCCTAGGCCAGCAAGCGGATGCCATCGTTATTGCCCCGGCAACCGCGGACCTGATCGCGCGTTTGGCTGGTGGTCGCGCCGACGATCTTCTCAGCGCATCCGTCCTTGTTGCGACGTGTCCGGTGATTATCGCCCCAGCGATGCACACGGAGATGTGGCTTAACCCGGCAACCCAAGACAACGTGGCTACGCTGCGCCGTCGCGGAGTTACTGTCATGGAGCCCGCCCACGGCCGCTTGACCGGTACCGATACGGGCGCAGGCCGGTTGCCGGATCCGGAGCAGATTGCGGAATTTGCTCGCACCATCATTGCCGGCCACCGCGTGGACCATGATTGGCAGGGCCGGAAGGTCGTGATCTCCGCTGGCGGCACGCAAGAGAACCTTGACCCAGTGCGCTACCTTGGCAACCGCTCGTCCGGACGACAAGGCTTTGCGTTGGCTGAGATTGCCGCACAGCGGGGTGCCGATGTCACCATCGTTGCCGGTAATACGGAGGCGCTTCCGGTTCCCTCCGGTGCCACGGTCGTGCGGGTGACCTCAACCCGCGATATGCAGGAGGCAATGAATACAGAGTCCGCCGACGCGGACATCGTCATCATGGCCGCGGCCGTTGCGGACTATCGCCCAGCCTCCGTGGCTGATTCAAAGATGAAGAAGGGTACCGCGGACGCTGATTTGGCGCATCTGGAACTGGTGGAAAATCCGGATATCCTCAAGGGCCTCGTCGAGCGTCGCGACAGTGGCTCCCTCAACCCCGATGCCATCATCGTCGGCTTCGCCGCAGAAACCGGTGATGAGACGACGACTGTCCTGGAGTACGCCCAGCGGAAGTTCGCAAAGAAGGGCTGCGATGTACTCATGGCCAATGAGGTCGGGGAGGGAAAGGTCTTTGGCCAGCCCACGAGCGCTGGGTGGATCCTGCGGCGTGATGCCGAGCCAGTGGTGGTTGAGCCTGGCTCGAAACAGGTCGTGGCCGCGCAGATACTTGAAGCTGTGAATGAAATCCTGAAAAAGTAGTGGTCGTTCTTGCAGCTGTAGACCGCTTGGTCTACGATGGGGCGGTGTTATCAGCCGAGGCGTGGGCAAGGCGCTGTCCCACCCACGACGCGCAGAACTAGCTTAAGGAAAACTTGTGACTGACAAAGCTGCACAGGCGGTACGCCTCTTTACCAGCGAATCCGTAACTGAAGGCCACCCGGATAAAATTTGTGACGCGATCTCGGACGCCATTCTTGACGCCCTCCTCGAAGAAGACCCCAACGCCCACGTCGCCGTAGAAACCCTCGTGACTACGGGGCAGGTGCACGTCGTCGGCGAGGTGCGCACCACTGGTTATGTAGAGATCCCCCAGATCGTTCGCAAGACCCTCGTGGAGATTGGCTTTACCTCCTCCGATGTTGGTTTCGACGGCCATACCTGTGGCGTCAACGTCGCCATCGGTGAGCAGTCCCAGGAGATCGGGGCTGGCGTGGATGCCTCCACCGAGGTTCGTTCCGGCACCTTCGAAGACGATGACCAGTACGGTGCGGGTGACCAGGGCCTCATGTTTGGCTATGCCACCAATGAGACCCCGGAGTTTATGCCTTTGCCGATTTCCACGGCGCACCATCTATCGCGCCGTCTCACCCAGGTGCGCAAGGAGGGCATCGTGCCTTCCCTACGCCCCGATGGCAAGACCCAGGTCACCTACGCCTACGACGAGAATGATGTACCCACGCGGCTGGAGACGATCGTCATCTCTACCCAGCACGATCCGGACGTCACCCAGGAGTGGTTGGCCGAGCAGCTGCGCACGCACGTCGTCGAATGGGTCGTCAACGACGCCGACTTGGGCAAGTACTACACCGAGGACACCGAGCTGCTCATCAATCCTTCTGGCTCCTTCATCCTCGGCGGACCCATGGGTGATGCCGGGTTGACCGGCCGCAAGATCATCGTGGATACCTATGGTGGCATGGCCCGCCACGGCGGCGGTGCCTTCTCCGGTAAGGATCCGAGCAAGGTGGACCGCTCCGCTGCCTACGCCATGCGCTGGGTGGCCAAGAACATTGTGGCCGCCGAGCTTGCCGACCGCGCCGAGGTACAGGTGGCGTATGCCATCGGCCGCGCCAAGCCAGTTGGCCTCTACGTCGAGACCTTCGGTACTGCGCACGGCGGGCTGAGCGACGCCGACATCCAGGCCGCAGTGGACAAGGTCTTCGATCTGCGCCCGGCCGCCATCATTCGCGAGCTCGACCTCCAGCGCCCGATCTATCGCCAAACCGCGGCCTACGGTCACTTCGGTCGCACCGATGTTGACCTTCCGTGGGAGGACACCTCGCGGGCCGTCGACCTGCGCCGTGCCGCCGGCCTGTAGAATCGGGCGCTATGCCCAAGAAGACACCCGCCGCCCAGCAACCGGTCGCGCGGGTGTTGCCCTTGCTAGGGGTAGCGCACCTCGACCGCGGCTTCGATTACCTCATTGAGGAGGCGGATTCCGACGCCGCGCAACCGGGCGTCCGGGTGCGTATTCGCTTCAACGGCAGGTTGGTTGACGCCATCTTGCTCTCGCGCAGCAGCGACTCTGATTTTTCCGGTTCGCTCCGCTATATCGAACGCGTCATTTCCCCCTATGCGGTGTACACACCGACCATGGCGGCGCTCATCGAATCCCTTGCAGCCCGCTACGGCGGCGTGCGCTCCGATATCATCCGCACCGCCATCCCGGCGCGCCATGCCAAGGCCGAAGAAGCGGATATCACCACTCCCTGGGAAGAGCTCGGCACGGCAGAGCACCCGGATCTCTCTGCGTGGTCGAGCTACCAGCATGGCGAGTCTTTCGTGGATTCGGTGCTGACGGGGAACATTGCGCGGGCAGCGTGGCAGATCGCACCGGGGTCAGATTGGGCTGGCGCGCTTGCGGCCTTGGGCGCTAGCGTGGCGCTGCAAGGCGGCGGGGTGCTCATGGTTGTGCCGGATCAGCGTGACCTTGACCTGTTGGAAGCGGCGTTTCGTCGCCACCTCTCCGCCAAGCAGATCACGGTGCTCGCGCACAGTACTGGCCCGCAGGCTCGCTACCGCCGCTATCTGTCCGCACTGACGGGGCAGGCACGCATCGTTATCGGCACGCGCTCCGCGGCCTTCGCCCCAGTAAAGAACCTGAAGCTGGCCGTTGTCCTCAATGACGGTGACGATAGCCTGGTGGATAACCTCAAGCCCTACGTCCACACGCGAGAGGTATTGAGCACGCGCTCCGCGCAGGAAGAATGCAGCCTTATCCTTGCTGGCCACGCGCGCACGGCCGAAGCGCAGCTGCTCGTTGAGTCGGGATGGGCACACGATCTTCTCCCAACTCCGGAAGCCCTGGAAGCGGCGCGCCCCGATATTGTTGCGGTGGGTGCGTTCGGTATCAATCTGGCGCGGCACATGCAGGGCGGGACGACGTCGGTCAGCGGCCCAGCTTTTCAAGCCACTCGGGCGGCGCTCGACCGCGGTGAACCCGTCCTTGTCCAAGTCCCGCGCAAGGGCTACGCCCCAATTCTGGCTTGTGGGCAGTGTTCGTCCCCGGCACGGTGTCGACACTGCAACGGGCCACTAGGTTTGCCCTCTGTCCGTGGCGCGGCGGATGGGGCGCAGGATTCCGCCGCGCTTCCCACGTGTCGCTGGTGCGGGCGTGTCGACGCCCATTACCGCTGTTCCGAGTGTGGTTCCCCACGGCTGCGGGCCATTGTGCTGGGCTCCGAGCGCACCGCCGAGGAGATGGGGCGCGCCTTTCCCAACACGCGCGTTATCCAATCAGGTGGCTCCACAGTCGTCGACGAGGTCCCTGCCGGCCCCGCGCTGGTGATTGCCACGCCTGGCGCGGAGCCACGCGTTGCCGAGGGAGGGCACTATGGTGCTGCGCTCCTGGTGGAAACCGGGGCGTTGCTGGGCCGTCAGGATCTCCGAGCAACGGAGGATACCTTGACCACATGGGCCGCCGCAGCCACCCTCGTGGCCCCGGCTGCTCAGGGCGGAGCGGTGATCGTGGCAGCAGATGAGCAGCTCCCGCTCGTGGGCTTCTTTAGCCGGTGGGACATGGTGGGAGCTGCGGCGGCCGAGTTGCAGGCACGCCGCGAGGTACGCTTCCCGCCCGCGGTGCACATGGCGGCCGTCGACGGTGCCGATGCCTCGCTCGACGCTTTCCTGGAGCTGGCAGAACTACCGGAGCACGCGGAGCTTCTTGGCCCGGTCCCGCTACCGCCCGGGGTGAGCTTGCCGGGCGAATATGACCACGAACGTGGCGGCGAGCCCCAGCGCCTGCTGATCCGCACGCCATTGGGGCCGCGCTCGGAGCTTGGGCAGGCGCTGCGAACGGCCAATTCGCTGCGCAGCGCACGCAAGGACGTGTTGCCTCTGCGCATCGCCGTGGACCCGATCAACATCGGATAGACAGAGCAGCCGACCCCACCCCTGGAGGGCACGCACTGCTTACTGTGAACTATTCTCGGTGCAGGAGCACTACGGATGGCAATTCCTGCTTACCGTGAAAGACCGCAAACCACGAGGAGTTCATATTATGACCGTGCGCGAGGTTCGCCTCTATGGCGATCCCGTCCTGAGCACCCGGGCTGAGGAGGTCACCGAATTCGGGCCATCGCTCGAGCGTCTAGCTCAGGACATGCTGGAGACCATGGAAGACGCCGGGGGAGTGGGCCTAGCGGCTAACCAGATCGGCGTGACCAAGCGCATCTTCGTTTTTGACTGCTCTCACTATCAGCACGGCCTGCGCGGTGCCATCATCAACCCCGAGTGGGAAGCAGTGGGAGAAGACACTCAGCTGGGACCAGAGGGCTGCCTGTCCATCCCCGGTATTTCCCAGCCCACCGAAAGGTTCAATACCGTACGCCTTACAGGCTTCGATCCCCAAGGCCGCCCGGTGTCTATGCTCGCGTCCGGACTGATGGCACGCTGCATCCAACACGAAACGGATCACCTCGACGGTATCTTGTTCCTCAAGCGTCTGAGCGATGAGTTGCGAAAGGAATCCATGAAGATCATCCGCCAGTCGGAGTGGTTCAACGCATAGGCGTCAGACTTTAATAAACAATCAACCTCACGAGAGAAAGGCATGCACCCACTGTGCGCATCGTTTTCGCCGGAACCCCCGAGCCCGCCGTCGTGGCTTTGGAGAAGCTCATTGCCTCACACCACGAGATAGCCGCTGTCATCACCCGTCCTGATGCACGCCGCGGCCGCGGGCGCACCCTGCACCCCAGCCCGGTGAAGGCGCTGGCCCAGGAACATGGAATCGAGGTTCTCACGCCATCCACGCTCAAGCCAGGCACCGAGGACGGCGATGCTCTGCGCGCGCGGTTGGCGGAGATTGCTCCGGAGGTTATTCCGGTGGTGGCCTACGGAAACCTGATTACCGAGGATCTGCTGGGCCTCCCAACGCACGGCTGGGTCAACCTGCACTTCTCCCTGCTTCCAGCGTGGCGCGGCGCCGCACCGGTCCAGGCCGCCATTGCGGCCGGTGATGAGCGCACTGGCGCCACGACCTTCCGCATCGATCAGGGCCTGGATACCGGGGACATCCTGGCCACCATCGAGGAAACAATCCTGCCCACCGATACCGCTGATGACCTGCTCACGCGACTGGCGTATGCAGGTGGTGATCTCCTTGTTCAGACCATGAATGGCCTGGAGGATGGCAGCATTACGCCGCAGCCGCAGGAAGGAGAGGCCACCTATGCGCACAAGATCGCAACCGACGACGCCCGCATTGACTGGACCCTGGCTGCTGACGTCATCGATCGCCACATCCGCGCCCATACCCCGGGGCCGGGCGCCTGGACCTTAATGGGGGAATCCCGGCTGAAGGTAGGGCCTGTAAGCAGCGTGGCACCCGCCGAACTCGAGGCGCTGCCAGAGGCTGGCACAGTGCGCGCACTCCAGCCAGGAGAAGTGCACGTGGCCAAGAATTCGGTCATGGTCGGCACCGGTAGCTCCCCGGTACGTTTGGGCAAGATTCAACCGTCCGGTAAGAAGATGATGAACGCCGCTGATTGGGGCCGAGGTCTTGCTAGCCAAGGCTCTCGCGGCACGGATGGCACAGACGAGGTGAAGTTCTCATGACCGGAGGGTTTAGGTCCCGCAGCAAGTCTGGTGACCCGGCGCAGCGCGCAGGGAAGGGCACACAGAAGGGAAAGCAGCAAAGGGGCAGCCAACAACGTGGAAACTCGCGCAGTGGACGCGACCACAAGGGACGCCGAGGCGGACAGCGCCAGACTGCTCACCACGATCGCCAGAACCCGTCGCTGATTTCCGCGGCACGGCGCAGCGGGGTCGACGTGCCGCGCGCGGTCGCCTTCGAGGTACTGCAGCGGGTTGCGGCGGATGACGCTTTTGCCAACCTCACACTGCCGAAGGCCGTGAGCGCGAACAAGCTCAGCGGCCGCGACGCCGCCTTTGCCACGGAACTGACCTATGGCACGCTGCGCACCGAGGGCGTTCTCGATGCGGTCATCGCTGAATGCTCGTCGCGCGGGCTCGACGCCATTGCGCCCGAGGTGCTCACGGCCCTGCGACTGGGAACCTACCAGGTGCTCTACACCCGGGTGGAGGCGCACGCGGCGGTCGATACCACCGTTCGCCTCGTGGAGGCGGCCGGCCACGAGAAAGCCAAGGGCTTTGCCAACGGCATCATGCGGACTATCACCCGCACACCTGCGCAAGAGTGGCTGGACAAGCTAGCTCCGAGCGGAGAGGTCGCGGCTTTGGCCTTCCGCCACGCTCACCCCGAGTGGATCGCCCGCTCCTTCGGCCGCGGGTTGGGGCTCCTCGACACCGCTGACGATAACGCGCTCAGCGCCGAGCAAACAGCGGAGCTGGAGCGCGCACTCGAGGCGGACTCTGAGCGGCCCCTCGTGCACCTCGTAGCGCGACCGGGCGAGATATCCGCCGAAGAACTCGCGCTCATTACCGGCTGCGAAGAGGGACGCTATTCCCCCTATGCGGTCTACCTTGAGCAGGGTGACCCGGGCTCCCTCGAGCCTGTCCGCCAAAAATTGGCAGCGGTGCAAGACGAAGGCTCCCAGCTCATCGCACGCGCGGTGACGGAAGCTGAACTTATTGGCGAGGACAGCGGACGCTGGTTGGACCTGTGCGCCGGCCCCGGTGGCAAGGCCGCCCTGATGGGGGCTATCGCTCGCGTTGAGGGGGCGGAGGTCGATGCCGTAGAAGTCTCCCCGCACCGCGCTACCTTGGTGGAAAAAACAGTGGGTGACCTACCCGTGCGCGTGCACCGTGCGGACGGTCGTGCGCCGGGGCTCGACGCAGGCTTCGACCGGGTGCTTGTCGACGCCCCCTGTTCCGGCCTCGGTGCACTCCGTCGCCGCCCCGAAGCCCGCTGGCGCAAAGCCGAGTCCGATATCGCGGAGCTCAACACACTGCAGACCGAGCTCCTCGAGTCCGCGTTGGCCCTCGTACGCCCAGGTGGCGTCGTGGTGTACTCCACCTGTTCGCCCGACCTGCGCGAGACCCGGGGCATCGTGGACGCTGCCGTGGAGCGCCATGGCGCTGGGGCAGAGATCCGCGTCGAGGAGCTGGATACGCGCGACGTGCTTCCGGACATGGGGGATCTCGGCAGCGAGCTCTCTGCCCAGATGTGGCCGCACCGTCACGGCACCGACGCGATGTTTTTCGCCGTCCTCCGCCGAGTGGCGGACTAGCGGCGCGTAAAGGACTAGGCTGAGTGTCATGTCTGCACACTCGTCTGGTCCCATTATCTCCCCATCCATTCTGGCCGCCGACTTCACCCGCTTGGGCGAAGAGGTCAAAGCAGTGGCCAACGCGGATTGGATCCACGTTGACATCATGGATGGTCACTTCGTGCCGAACCTGTCCTTCGGCCCGGATATTACCGCGACGGTGGACGGGATTACCTCGCAGACCCTCGACGTTCACCTCATGATCGAGGAGCCGGAGAAATGGGTGGAAACCTACGCCAAGGCGGGCGCTGATTGCATCATCTTCCACGTCGAGGCCGTGGCCGACAAGGACGCGGCCATCGCCTTGGCCCGCAGGATTCGGGACCTAGGGCTGCGCGCGGGCTTCTCGATCAAGCCGGGCACCCCGATTGAGCCCTGGCTGGATGCCCTGGAGCACTTCGACGAAGTCCTCGTCATGTCTGTCGAACCCGGCTTTGGTGGTCAGAGCTTCATGCCGGATCAGCTGGATAAGGTGCGCACCTTGCGCGCAGCCATCGATGAGCGCGGCCTCGATGTGCTCATCGAAATCGATGGCGGTATCTCTGCCGAGACGATCCGCTCCGCCGCCGAGGCGGGCTGTGATGCCTTTGTCGCGGGTTCGGCCATTTACAAGCAAGCAGATAAGGCGGCCGCCGTCGAGGAGCTACGCCGACTGGCCACGCTGTGATCCCACGCCACGATTCTGCTGTCCTATCGCAAGCATTGCGCGTAGCCATGGAGGCCGGCGAGCGGGTTCGCGGTACGACGAGTCCGAACCCGCCGGTCGGCGCGGTGATTCTCGATGCTGCCGGCCAGGTCGCCGGCGTCGGCGCCACCCAGCCCCCGGGCGGGCCGCATGCTGAAGTCATGGCGCTGCGCGATGCAGGGGACAAGGCCCGCGGTGGAACCGCCGTGGTGACCTTGGAGCCCTGCAATCACACGGGTCGTACGGGCCCGTGCGCGCAGGCGCTTATCGATGCCTCCGTGGCCGCCGTGTACTACCTCCACCCGGACCCCACCCCACAAGCCGGGGGCGGATCAGCAACACTGCGCCGCGCCGGAGTCACGGTGGGACAGCTCGCGCCGGCGGAGGGCGTGGACGATGCGCTCGAACCGTGGTTGAGCGCGGTGAGTCTCGGCCGCCCGCACGTCACGCTCAAATTTGCACAGAGCCTGGATGGTTTCACCGCTGCCGCGGATGGCAGTAGCCAGTGGATTACCGGAGAGCGGGCCCGCGAGCACGTGCATCGTGATAGAGCTCAGCGCGATGCCATCCTTATCGGAACGGCCACGGCGTTAGCGGATAATCCATCGCTGACCGCGCGCTACCCCGATGGTTCATTGCGTGAGCGGCAACCGCGGCGCGTTGTCATCGGTTCCCGCGATGTTAGCCGGGGCGGGGCTAGTAACCTGGTCGAGCTAGGCTTCGAGCACTATTCCACGCCGCAGGAGGCACTAGATCAGCTGTACGCCAGCGGCGCGCGAGACATCCTTGTCGAAGGCGGCGCAGGGCTAGCCACCAGCTTCATGGAGTTGGGCTACATCGAGCGTATTCAGGCCTACCTGGGCAACGTCATTCTCGGCGAGGGCAGAGGAGTTCTCACCCGTGCACTGTCCCAGAATCTGGCCCAGGCTGAGAGGTGGCAGCGCGTGGCGGTTACCGAGCTAGGCGAGGACCTGCTCGTGGAATATAGAAAGCTCAAAGGTTAAAAGATAGGGAAGGGGAGTGCTGGCTATGTTTACTGGACTCGTTGAAGAAATTGGCCACGTCGATAGCGTGGAGCCGCAGGGTGATGCCGTGCGCCTCGGCATCGCCGCAACCATCGTGCTGGGGGACGCCCAACTGGGAGATTCCATCGCGGTCAACGGCGTGTGCCTGACCGTTGCTGAGTTGGGAGAAGGAACCTTCACCGCAGATGTCATGAAGGAGTCTTTGAACCGGAGTTCCCTCGGCGAACTCGAAGTGGGCGCGCCGGTCAACCTCGAGCGTGCGGTGCTCCCGACGACGCGCTTGGGTGGCCACATTGTGCAAGGGCACGTCGATGGCACCGGGACCTTGCTGAGCCGCACGCCGTCGGAGCACTGGGAGGTGCTGCGCTTTAGCCTGCCGGCCGAGCTGGAGCGCTACGTGGTGGAGAAGGGTTCCATCGCGGTGCAGGGAACCTCCCTGACGGTATCGGCCTTGTCAGACGGGCAGGGAGAGCCCGACGCGGAGAGCTATTTCGAAGTCTCTCTCATTCCCACCACGCTGCGCGATACCGTGTTTGGTTTGATGGCGCCAGGCGCTCGCGTCAACCTCGAGGTAGACGTGGTTGCAAAGTATGTGGAGAAAATGGTTCACCCCAACGCCTCCGCCAGTGGCACGGAGGGATAGAGTAAGTCCTTATGAGCGCTGCAGATTCAGCTTTTAGTTTAGATAGCGTCGACCAAGCCATCGCGGACATCGCGGCCGGCAAGGCGGTCGTCGTCGTGGACAATGAGGACCGCGAGAACGAAGGTGACCTCATTTTTGCCGCTGAGCTCGCCACCCCGGAGCTCGTGGCCTTTATGGTGCGCTATAGCTCCGGCTACATTTGCGCACCCCTGCCCCCAGAAGACTGCGAGCGTTTGAACTTACCCCCGATGTTCGCGGTGAACCAGGACGTACGGCAGACCGCCTACACCGTCACGGTGGACCTGGCTAATGGTTCCACTGGTATCTCTGCCACCTCACGTTGCGAAACTATCCGCAGGTTGGCCGATCCCTCCTCTAAGCCCTCGGAATTTACCCGCCCCGGACACGTGGTCCCGCTCGCCGCGCGCCCGAATGGCGTGCTCGAACGTGACGGGCACACGGAAGCCGCCATCGATCTGGCTCGCTTGGCAGGCCTTCGCCCAGCTGGCGTGCTCTGTGAGATCGTCTCTGAAGAGGATCCCACGGACATGGCGCGTTCGCCGGAGCTGCGCCGCTTTGCCGACGCCCACGGGCTGACGATGATCTCCATCGAGCAGCTCATCGAGTGGCGTCGCCACAACGAACAGCAGGTTCACCGCCAAGTAGAAACTCGCCTGCCCACCGAGTACGGCGAGTTTCGCGCGGTAGGTTATTCGAATGACGTCGACAAGCGCGAGCACATCGCCCTTTTCGTTGGTGACGTGGAAAGCTATTCCGGTGCCGAGGATGTACCCGTTCGCGTACACTCTGAGTGCCTTACAGGTGACGTCTTTTCCTCCCAGCGCTGTGATTGCGGTCCGCAGCTGCAGGAATCCCTCCGTGCGGTGCAAGAAGCGGGACGCGGCATCGTCATCTACCTGCGTGGACAGGAAGGGCGCGGAATTGGCCTGGTCAACAAGCTCAAGGCTTACCGTCTGCAGGACGAAGGCCTCGATACCGTTGATGCCAACGTGGAGCAGGGCCTGCCGGAGGATGCACGCGAATACTCCGTGGCCGGACAAATCCTGCGCGACGTCGGCGTGAAGTCCGTGAACCTCTTGACCAATAACCCGCACAAGGGCGAGGGGCTGCAAGGCTTCGGCATTGATGCCACCGCGCGCACAGCGCTGGCTACCCCCGCCACAGCGGAGAACATCAGCTATCTGCGCACCAAGCGTGACCGAATGGGGCATGATCTGCCCCAGGTAGCCGAATGGGATCAGAAACACTCCTAGAGTTGGGATGAAGCGCTTCAGCGCCCCTAACCATCACGCATTGAGTATCAAGCTTTGAGCACAAGGAGCACACTATGAGCAAGGAAGGCCTGCCCACCCCGAACAATGTCTCCGGGGAAGGTATCCGCGTCGCCGTCGTTACCGCAACGTGGAACGCAGAGATCTGTGATCAGCTGCATCGTCGAGCGCTCGAGACTGCCGAAGCCGCCGGCGCCGCGGTCACGCCCCTGCGCGTGGTCGGGGCCCTCGAACTGCCCGTCGTGGCCCAAGCCGCCGCGCGCACCCATGATGCCGTGGTTGCGTTGGGCTGCGTTGTTCGTGGTGGCACCCCGCACTTTGATTACGTCTGCGATTCCGTGACGCAGGGCCTGACGCGCATCGCGCTCGATGAGTCGACCCCGGTGGCCAATGGAGTGCTGACGGTCAACGACTACGAGCAAGCCGTCGATCGCGCCGGCTTTGCGGACTCTGAAGAGGATAAAGGTGCCGAGGCCATGCACGCAGCTTTAGAAACCGTGCACACGTTGCGTACACTGAACGAGTCAAACCAAAAGTAGGCTGCCAAGTGCAACCACGCCGCCTGGCGTATCCGGCAGGGGGAGTGGCCTGCCTCAGCGGAGTGATGAGGAGATGGAAAACTCGATGACGGACTCACAGGTGCCTTCCGGGCACGAAGAGCGGGCACAGTCGGCCCATGCCAACCAGTCCTCCGCCTCTTCGCAGCCGGCTGCGTCGATGGCGGCCGGGGGACCAGGACGCGGCATGAGCGATGAGCAAATGCTGGCCTATACCAGCGCGGATCCTTTCGCCCAGACGTCGTCCAAGCCCTGGGAGTATGAAGTTACCTCTCCCTACCTGCGCAAGGTGGCCATCATCTGGATCATTCTCGTTATGGCCGCGCACCTTTTCATGGGCTTTACGGTGGGTCTGTCCTTTACCGGCGCGACGGTGACGACGATTGATAAGTTCGCTTTTCCCGGCGTCGGCGTGGTAATTTCCATTTTGTCTTGGCTGGCGCTGACTCGCCCGCGGCTGCGCGCGAACTCCGACGGGGTGGAGGTCCGCAATATCGTGGGAACCCGTTTCTACCCGTGGCAGGTCATCTACGGCTTGTCCTTCCCCGAAGGCTCCCGCATGGCGCGCATCGAGCTTCCGGACTTTGAATACGTGCCGGTCTGGGCCCTGCAGTCGGGCGATAAGGACGACGTGATCACCAATGTCCGCTCTTTCCGCGACCTAGAAGCCCGTTACATGCCGCAGGATGACTAGTGGCTGATCCCTCTCAGTACCGTCCCGCGCCCGGAAGCATCCCTACAGATCCGGGCGTTTATAAGTTCCGTGATGAGAACCGCCGGGTCGTCTATGTGGGCAAGGCAAAGAACCTGCGGGCGCGGTTATCCAATTACTTCCAGGACATCACTCAACTACACCCGCGCACTCGCCAGATGGTGCTGACGGCGGCCTCGGTGGAATGGACCGTGGTGGCCAGCGAGGTGGAAGCGCTGCAGCTGGAGTACACGTGGATTAAGCGCTTCGATCCGCGCTTTAACGTGATGTACCGCGATGATAAGACTTATCCCATGCTCGCGGTATCCGTTGGGGAGACCATTCCGCGTGCGTTTTTCTACCGGGGCCCACGCCGCAAAGGCGTGCGCTATTTCGGTCCCTATTCCCATGCCTGGGCGGTGCGTGAATCCCTGGATCTTCTCACTCGCATCTTTCCCATGCGTACCTGCGCCAAGGGTGTGTTCAACCGCCACGAGCGCTTGGGGCGGCCCTGTTTGCTGGGGTATATCGGCAAGTGCGATGCCCCCTGCATCGGCCGCGTTAGCCCGGAAGAACATCGCGATACGGTTAACCAACTCATCAGCTTCATGAACGGTAACACCGCACCCGTTCGCAAGCGGGTCACGCAGCGCATGGAGGAGGCCGCGGAGAACCTGGAGTTTGAGTTGGCGGCCCGCCTGCGCGATGACTTGGGTGCCATCGACAAGTTGATGGAGCAGCAGGCAGTGGTGTTGCCTGATGGCACGGATGCGGACCTCATTGCGTTTAGCTCGGATGAATTGGAAGCTGCAGTTCAGATCTTCCATGTGCGTTCGGGACGCATCCGCGGGCAGCGCGGCTGGGTTGTGGAGCGTTCCGGAGATCAGGCAACGACTGACGCGGTGCGCGAAGGCGAGCCAGATCCTGGTCTGCCGGCTTTGATCCAAAACTTCCTCATTCAGTTCTATTCTGACGCGGCAGAACGCCAGCGCCTAGAGGCTGAAGAAGACGCGAAGTTGGAGCGTAGGGGAGTGGACCAGGAATCCCATGCCGAGGAGCATCGTGGAAACGCTATTCCGCGGGAGATTTTGGTCCAGGAACTGCCCGACGACGCCGATGAGGTCAAGATCGTTTTGGAGGAGCTGCGTGGCGCCCAGATCGATCTGCGCGTTCCGCAGCGAGGGGATAAGCGCGCGTTGATGGAGACCGTCGAGCGCAATGCCAAAGAGCAACTGAAACAGCACAAACTCAAGCGCGTTGGCGACCTCACTGCGCGCTCCGCCGCACTCCAGGAGCTGCAGGAAGCACTGGGCATGGATTCCGCGCCGTTGCGCATCGAGTGCACGGATATCTCCCACATTCAGGGCACCGATGTTGTGGCCTCCCTGGTGGTTTTCGAGGATGGGCTGCCCCGTAAGTCCGACTACCGGCGTTATCGCATCAAGGAAGCGGCGGGCGATGGCCGCTCGGACGATGTCGGTTCCATCGCCGAAGTCACCCGCCGCCGGTTTAAGCATCACCATGACGATAAGCGGGCGGTGCCTGACGAAGAGCTAGAGAACACCACCTTCGCTGAGGAGTTGGTGCGCGAAGAGGCGGCGAGCCAGACCAAACGCAGCTCTTATCCGCCTCAGCTCTTCATCGTTGATGGCGGCGCGCCGCAGGTGGCAGCCGCGCAAGCTGTGTTTGATGAGCTCGGCATCGTCGATGTGACACTCATCGGTCTGGCCAAGCGCCTAGAGGAGGTGTGGGTGCCTGGTGATGACGAACCGGTGATTCTACCGCGCAATTCGCAGGCGCTGTTTCTACTGCAGCACCTGCGCGACGAGGCCCATCGCGTAGCTATCTCTTATCACCGCCAGCAGCGTTCAAAGCGGATGCGCTCCTCCGTCCTCGACGCGGTCCCGGGCTTGGGGCCGCAGCGTCGCACGGACCTAGTGAAGCACTTCGGCTCGGTAAAGAAGCTCAAGGAAGCAAGCGTGGAGGACATTGCTGAGGTGAAGGGATTCGGCCCCAAACTAGCTCAGACCGTCTTTGATCACCTTCACGACTCTTAGGAGGGATTCCCACCGTATTCCTAGACAGGATTCCTACCGTGGCAACCACTTAAGTGGTAAGAATGGAGGCCATGACGTTGTTTGATTCTCCGCCCATTTTGATTACCGGCATGTCGGGCGGCGGCCTGACGTCGGCGGCAAAAGTGTTGGAGGATAAGGGCTACTACGTCGCCCACAACATCCCGCCGAAGGCCATCGTTGACCTCTTGAAGCTGTGTGCGCGTCCGGATTCTCCAGTTACGAAGATCGCCGCGGTCACCGACGTACGCTCCCGCATGTTCCCTGGTTCTTTGGCAGAAACCTTGGACGAACTAGAGCAGCTGGATATGAAGCCGACCCTGCTTTTCCTCGATGCGCGCGATGACGTGCTGATTCGCCGCTTCGATTCGGTGCGTCGCACGCACCCGCTGCAGGACGGTGAAACACTGAAGGCCGGCATCCAACGCGAGCGCGCCGCCGTGCAATCCATTCGTGAGCGTGCGGACATTATCATCGACACGACGAACCTGTCCGTTCATGACCTACGCCGTGCCATCGAGGCTGCCTTCGGTGACATGCGTGGGGAGCGCCAGCACGTCACGCTCCAGTCCTTTGGCTTCAAGCATGGTTCTCCGCGGGACGCTGACCTTGTCGTCGACGTCCGTTTTCTTCCCAATCCTTATTGGGTACCGGAACTGCGGGGCTACCGGGGCACCGATGAGCCGGTGTCGGATTATGTTCTGTCTCAGGACGCCGCTGAGCCTTTTATCGAGCGCTTCATCGAGATGTTGGACTCGATGCTCACGGGGTATCGCCACGAGGGGAAGAATTTCATCACCGTAGGCATTGGTTGCACGGGTGGGCACCACCGTTCCGTGGCCGTCACGGAAGAGATTGCCCGCCGCCTTAGCGAGCGCGGAGACTTGGATGTGAGCACCCTGCACCGAGACATCGCCCGCGACTAGGCGCGATACGTATCGAGAAGATTCGTATTCATTCCTTTTATTACATGACTGAAAGCTAGTACTTACGTGACGACTCTCCCACTCCACATGGCTAGCCTGGGCGGCGGCCATGGTCTTTATCAAACCTTGCTCGCTGCTCGCCGCACGGGCGCGGAGGCAATCTCCGCCATCGTCACCGTGGCCGATGACGGCGGTTCATCCGGCCGGTTGCGCCGCGAGATGGACATTATTCCGCCGGGTGATTTGCGCATGGCGCTCGCCGCTTTATCCAGTGATACGGAGGATGGCCAGCTGTGGGCTGAGACGCTTCAGCATCGCTTCCAGAGCACCGGAGCGATGGCCGGCCACGCCGTGGGCAACCTCCTCATCGCTGGACTCACTGAGGTGTTGGGGGATTTCCAGGCGGCTCTCGATGCCGTTGCCCGCTTAACGGAGTCGGCCGGCCGGGTACTGCCAGCCGTGAACTTACCTCTGGAGATTGAGGCGGATGTTTCTGGGCTTGACGACGACCCCCGTATCATTCGCTCGGTCCGCGGCCAGGTGGCTGTTGCATCGACCGTGGGGCAGGTGCGCCGGGTGCGCATCATTCCGGAGAAGCCTCGGGCCAACCCGGAAACCATTAGCGCGCTGCACGACGCGGACCTGATCACCCTAGGTCCTGGTTCCTGGTTTAGTTCCGTTCTCCCACACGTCCTGGTGCCGGATATCGTCGACGCGATTACCTCGTCGGATGCTCTCCGCGTGGTGGTGCTCAATCTTTCTGCTGAGCCGGGTGAGACCCAAGGTTTTTCTGCCGAGCGCCACCTGCATGTCCTAGCGCAGCACGCCCCGAGCCTGCGGGTAGACCGCGTTATCGTCGACGCATCCGGGCTTCCGAACGAGTCGGAGCGAGTCTTTGTCCAGCGCGCCGCCAGTGTTCTGGGCGCTACGGCAGTCTTCCGAGACGTGTGCCAATACGACGAGGACGGAAGGTCGATTAATAAGCACTGCCCAGACAAGCTGGCGCAGGTGCTCACCGAGCTTTACGCCGAGTATGCCGCCGATCGCGATGGCACAGCGGGAGCCCCAGACGCTCATCGCGGTTAAGCGCGCGATAGACTATGGGGCATTCATCGTTCACCGCCGCGTCTCGCCCACGCCAATCTGCGCGGTGCGCTACGTCCACGAGTTGAAAGGGGAGGCACGAGGTGTCTGCGTCATTGACCGATCAGGTCAAGGAGGAACTTACGGCGGTGTCCGTGCCGCGCCAGTCCGCCCGCGCGGCGGAGGTTGCCGCGATCCTCAGGTTCGCTGGCGAACTCCACATCACCGGGGACCGCGTGATGTACGAGGTGGAACTGGAGTCGCAGAGCGTAGCGAACCGCCTCGTCACCGCACTCGATGAGCTCTATTCGATTTCCGCCAGCACCCACGTCGCTGGGCCTGCGGCTTCGTCCAAGAAGAGTCGCGTGCAAGTGCGCATCACCACCGGTGCCAAGGAACTGACCAGACGCCTTGGTTTGGTAACCCGCTCCGGCCACCCCGTGGTGGGTTTGCCCCCACAAGTCATCTCCGGTTCTGTAGCCGATAATGAAGCAGCCTGGCGCGGCGCCTTCTTGGCGCAAGGTTCCTTGACCGAACCGGGCCGCTCCTCAGCGCTTGAGGTGACCTGCCCATGCCAGGAGGCTGCACTCGCTCTTGTCGGCTGCGCGCGCCGTTTGGGCGTGGCGGCGAAGACAAAGGAAACGCGCGGCGCGGACCGCGTCGTCGTGCGCGACGGCGACGCCATTGGCGCGCTGCTGACCCGTATGGGCGCCCAAGAGACGCGCCTGACATGGGAAAAGAAGCGGATCCAGAGAGAAGCCCACGATACGTCTCGCCGTCTCGATAATTTCGATGATGCCAACTTGCGCCGCTCTGCCCGCGCGGCCGTGACGGCTGCAGCACGCGTCGAACGCGCGATGGTCATCTTGGGCGATGACGTTCCGGAGCATCTCGCGGATGCCGGCCGCTTGCGCGTGCAGCATCGTGAGGCCTCTTTGGAAGAGCTCGGCCGCCTGGCTGATCCGCCAATGACTAAGGATGCGGTGGCCGGGCGTATTCGGCGCCTTTTGTCTATGGCGGACAAGCGTGCCAAGGAGCTTGGGGTCCCAGATACGACGAAGGCCGTCACTGAGGATCTTTTCGAAGAGTCCTAGTTACTCGTGCCCGTTCGGGCATTAGACCGGGTATCACGCCCGATTTCCGTGCGGCTGTTGCCGCATTTCTTTTTGGATTAATCCGCTCTTTTTTGCTTTAGTGAGATATCCCACCCCGCAGTGAAAGTCCCCAACATAATCCCACACAAACGGGCATATCTGCAGGTGTATAGCTCGAGGGTTGTCTCAAATTCTCTGCGACGGCCCAACCACTATACGCCTCTTTTTGGCCTCGTGCGACCACTCGCGTTGGGGACGGGCAGGAGCACTGCGGGATGCACAAACCGTGGGTACTATCGGCCGTGTTGGGAAAACCACCGAGCACGTCACGGAAGTGGCAGGGCAACGGTGCCGCAAGAACGGTCCACCGCACTGCCTATAAAGACAAAGTCTCGGAAGCCCCCACGATAGAACTTCACTCGATTATTTGAGGAGACATTACAGTGACCATTCGCGTAGGTATCAACGGATTTGGCCGCATCGGCCGCAACTTCTTCCGTGCAGTCGCACAGGGCAACAATGACCTCGAGGTCGTCGCAGTCAACGACCTGACCGACAACGCAACCCTGGCCAACCTGCTCAAGTACGACTCGGTGCTGGGCCGCTTCGACGGTGAGATCGAGCACGACGACGAGTCCATCACCGTCAACGGTCACAAGATTGCAGTCTCCGCAGAGCGCGATCCGAAGAACCTGAACTGGGGCGAGCACAACGTCGACATCGTCATCGAATCCACCGGTTTCTTCACCGATGGTGAGGCCGCCAAGGCTCACATCGAGGCCGGCGCCAAGAAGGTCATCATCTCTGCTCCTGGTAAGAACGTCGACGCAACCTTCGTCTACGGCGTTAACTCCGATGAGTACGACGCTGAGAAGCACAACGTCATCTCCGCCGCATCCTGCACCACCAACTGCCTGGCCCCGATGGCCAAGGTCCTGCACGAGAAGTTCGGTATCGAGAAGGGACTGATGACCACCATCCACGCCTACACCGGTGACCAGCGCATCCAGGATGCTCCGCACCGCGACCTGCGCCGCGCCCGCGCCGCAGCCGTCAACATGGTTCCGACCTCCACTGGTGCAGCAAAGGCCGTCTCCCTGGTTCTCCCGGAGCTGGAGGGCAAGCTCGACGGCTACGCAATGCGCGTTCCGACCATCACCGGTTCCGCCACGGACCTGACCTTCCAGGCATCCCGCGACGTCACCGCTGAGGAAATCAACGCTGCTATCAAGGAAGCCGCCACCGGCGAGTTCGGCGAGACCCTGGGCTACACCGAGGATCCGATTGTCTCCACCGACATCATCACCGACTCCCACGGCTGCATCTTCGATGCGGGCATGACCAAGGTTTCCAACGGCAACTTCGTCAAGGTCCTTGGCTGGTACGACAACGAGTGGGGTTACACCAGCCAGCTCGTGCGCACCACCTCCCTGGTTGCCTCCAAGCTCTAAAGCTGACTCTTTAGAATGACCACAGTGAACCAAGCTGTGATCGCCTGTGACAGCTCCACAGGCTAGACACCGGCCCATGCGCCACGCCTCACCCTCCATAATTTCGTGGCGTGCGCTGGGCCGATAGTCGTTTATAAGGAACCAGCACACTTTCCCATTGAATAGCATTAACCTTTAGCTTGAGTACCTACTTTTAAGGAGAACATCATGGCTTTCAAGACTCTGGACGACCTGCTCGCAGAAGGCGTCTCCGGCCGCCACGTCCTCGTCCGTTCTGACTTCAACGTCCCACTTGATGATGAAGGAAACATCACCGACTCCGGCCGCATCACCGCTTCCTTGCCGACAATCAAGGCCTTGATTGAAGGCGGTGCGAAGGTCATCCTGTCGGCGCACTTGGGCCGCCCGAAGGGCGAGATCAACCCGAAGTACTCGCTGGCCCCAGTAGCAGAAGCTCTGTCTGAGGCACTGGATCAGTATGTCGCCCTCGCCGGGGATGTCAGCGGCGAGGACGCCCACGAGCGCGCTAACGGTCTCAACGAGGGCGATGTCCTGTTGCTGGAGAATGTCCGCTTCGATCCACGCGAGACCTCGAAGGACGAGGCAGAGCGCGGCGCCTTCGCTGACGAACTCGTCGCTCTGGCTGCAGACAACGGTGCTTTCGTCTCCGATGGTTTCGGTGTCGTTCACCGCGCACAGGCGTCCGTGTACGACGTGGCTAAGCGCCTGCCTGCTTACGCCGGCAAGCTCGTGCAGAAGGAAGTGGAAACCCTGGCGGCGGTAGCAGAGAAGCCAGAGCACCCGTACGTTGTCGTTCTTGGCGGCGCCAAGGTATCCGACAAGCTTGGTGTGATTGAGGCGCTTGCCGGTAAGGCCGACAACGTCATCATCGGCGGCGGAATGTGCTACACCCTCCTGGCAGCACAGGGCTACAACGTCCAGAACTCCCTGCTGCAGGAAGACCAGATCGACAACTGCAAGGAGCTGCTGGAGCGCTTCGGCGACAAGATCGTCCTGCCGGTCGACCTCGTCGCTGCCACCGAGTTCAATGCCGATGCAGAAAATAAGGTTGTGGGCCTCGACGGTATCCCGGAGGGATGGATGTCCCTCGATATCGGACCGGAATCGGTGAAGAAGTTCGATGAGGTCATCGCTTCCTCCAAGACCGTCTTCTGGAACGGCCCGATGGGTGTCTTCGAGATGGAAGCCTTCTCCAAGGGCACCGCAGGTGTGGCGCAGTCCATCATCGATGCCACGGCCAAGAATGGTTCCTTCACCGTCGTGGGCGGCGGTGACTCCGCAGCTTCCGTCCGACTGCTCGGTCTCGACGAGGACGGCTTCTCCCACATCTCCACCGGTGGTGGCGCTTCCCTGGAGTTCCTGGAAGGCAAGGAGCTGCCGGGCGTCAAGGTCCTGGAATCCTAATCAACCATCCTCCCAACACAGTCTGACTTCGAGAAAGGTAATCATGGCACGTACCCCGCTTATCGCTGGTAACTGGAAGATGAACCTCGACCACAAGGAAGCTATCGGCTCCCTCCAGAAGTTCGCTTTCTCCTTGCCGAAGGAATACTACGAAAAGGTCGACGTGGCTTTCATGGTCCCGTTCACCGACATCCGCACGGTCCAGACGCTTGTCGACGGCGACGACCTGCAGTTCACCTACGGCGCGCAGGACATCTCCAAGCACGAGTCCGGCGCCTACACCGGTGAGGTATCCGGCAAGATGCTCTCCGCCCTGGGCTGCTCCTGGGCAGTAGTGGGCCACTCCGAGCGCCGCGAGTACCACGGCGAAACCGATAAGCTCGTCGCAGAAAAGGCTGCCGCAGCGTTGGCCAACGGCATCAGCCCCATCGTGTGCGTCGGCGAGCCCCTGGATGTCCGCGAGAAGGGCACTCACATCGATTCCGTGGTGACCCAGACCCGCAACTCCCTGGAGGGCCTGTCCGCTGAGGATCTGGCAAAGACCGTCATCGCTTATGAACCTGTCTGGGCTATCGGCACCGGCAAGGTTGCTTCTGCCGAGGATGCGCAGGAAGTGTGCGCAGCTATTCGTCAGCTCGTCCGCGAGCTCGGCGGCGACGAGGTTGCCGAAGGCATCCGCATCCTCTACGGCGGCTCCGTCAAGGTGGACTCTATCGCGGAGATCGTGGGCAAGCCCGACGTTGACGGTGGTCTCGTCGGCGGCGCCTCCCTCAAGGGCGAAGAGTTCGCAAAGCTGGCGGCTAACGCCGCCCAGGGCGCCTAATCTCCCCGCATCCTGCCGTGGCGGGTCGGAATAGTTTCTGGCCCGCCACGTGGTGTATCATCGAGGATTATTGCGCGCGCTGACTTCGCGCCCTTTTCCCACGCGTGACGGTGGCTCACCACGGTGATTCACTAACGCGCGTCATACTCACTGTACATACGCGTAAACAAGGAACTACTTCATGATCTTGGCACTGGAAATCCTCCTCGTGATTGCCGCAATCTTGATGACTATCTTCGTGCTGCTGCACAAAGGTAAAGGTGGTGGCCTGTCGAGCCTTTTCGGCGGCGGCGTACAGTCCAACCTCTCTGGTTCCACCGTGGTAGAGAAGAACCTTGACCGCTACACCGTGGTCATGGTGGTTATCTGGCTTGCCTGCATCGTGGCTCTGAACCTGCTGCAGGCTTATAGCTAAAAGGTCCCGCCGCACACATACGCCAAACGCCGCGTCCCTTCTCCAACAAAGGTGAAGGACGCGGCGTTGTAGTTTTCGTCGGAGCCCTAGAGAAGCCGCCGGGGAGTTGTTGTTAGAGACGCTGCGCGGCATCCTCGCTTAAGAACAGCAGCGTTTCCTCAGTGCCCTGAGCACCTGCGGCCGGCCAGTCCTCAGCCGCAGCGCCAGCCACGAGGTGGCAGACAGCCTCGGCCTTCTCCTCACCAGAAACCAGGAACCAAATGCGCTGGGAGCGGTTGATGGCCGGGTAAGTCAACGTCACGCGCTCAGAAGGCGGCTTGGGGGAGTCGTGGACCGCGAAAGCATAGTCGGTGTCTTCATAGACTGCTTCTGAATGCGGGAACAGGGAGTTAATGTGGCCTTCGTGACCCATGCCCAGCAGGTGAATATCGAAGCCTTCCGGCGCAAAGTCACGGATCTCGCCCTCATAGGCTTGTGCTGCGTGCTCCATGGATACGGCTCCCAGGTCATAGCCGTGAATGTGGCGCTCCGGGATATCCACGTGTGCCAAGAGAGCCTCACGGGCTTGGCCCTCGTTAGAGTCCGGATCGCTCACCGGCACGTTGCGCTCATCGCCAAAGAAAACATGGATGCGCGTCCAGTCCACCGCCAATGCTGGGTAGTCGCTGCCTTGCTGTTGTGCGGCGTCGTGAAGCCGCGCCAGCTCGCGCAACATACCTATTCCTGCTCCGCCACCGGTGAGCACGACGCGGGCGACACCATCCTTGTGGAGGCCGCCGCCTGGGGCTTGAATCGCCGCAACCGTCTCAATAAAGGCGAGTGCGGCGGAGGATATGAGCTCGTCGATGTCGCTAACGCGGCGAAGCGTGACCATGGTGCAGAAAGATCCTTCTGAATGATGAGACTAGGAAACGATGAAATGATTATGCCTACACACTGTAGTCCACGCGGGCTAAGGCGCGGAGAGCGTGAGCGTATGTCTTATCCGCATCGAGATGGCGGAGTTCTTCCGAGAGCACTTCTGCTTCGGAACGCACCGCGAGGCTAACGAGTGATTCCGGGGAGCCCGGAACACTGACCTCCACTGTCGCAGGGTCAACGACAGTGACGCTAACATCGGCAGTGGGACGTTGGAAAACCACCGAGGTAATCGGGAAGGTACCCTCCGCGCAGTCCGACACGGTACGGGTAACGGGGACGGAGAGGGCGTCGAGAAGCCAGCCGGCAGCAAAGTCGACGGCGGCGTGGTGCTCGGCACCGGAGATCTTCACAGAGGTGATCGGCTCGTGCGGGAACCTGTCGAGGGCCGAAGCGACGATACCGCGCCAGAGGGTGATGGCACCCCACGACATGTCGGAATCTCCGGGCTTATAGCCAGAGGAGAGCACGTGGAGGTCATACTGATCGACGCCACTGCCGAAGGCAACGTTGGTAATACGGCGCTGGGCCAGCGCACCGATCGGAACAGAGGACGGGGACGGCGGGCATGCCGTAGGCCACCACGCCACGATTGGCGTATCTGGAAGAAGCAGGGGAGTTACCACCGCTTCTGCCTGATCCGCGAGGGCGCCATGCAGGTGCATGACGACGATCTCCGAGGCACCCGCTTCGCCACCGACGCGCAACTCGGCGTCGAGCCGAGTGTCCTCGCCGAGATTTCCAGTAGCGATGACGATGACACGGGAAGGGTGCTCGTGGGAGGCATCGCGCACCGAAGCGAGTAGGTTGTCCAGGTCATCGCCCTCTTCGGTCATGACGATGAGCGTGAGGACCCGGCCGGTCGTGAGCGTGTAGTGCTCCTGCATCTCTACAAGCTTCTTAGAGATCTTGCGCGTCGTCGTATCGGGCAAGGGGATAATCATAAGGCCATTCCTCCTAAGGACCTACGGACGGCGCCAGGAATGACCCCGGCGGCGCAGCATTCTATTAGCGGACTCCGGCCCCCACGTGCCAGCGCGGTATTGCTCCGGCTGTCCGATACTGGACCAGTACTCAATGATGGGGTCGAGGATGGACCACGACAGCTCCACTTCCTCGTTGGTGGGGAAGAGGGAGGACTCGTCCAAGAGGGCGTCGAGAATCAGGCGCTCATAGGCTTCCGGCGATTCTTCCGTAAAGGCCTCGGCATAGGCGAAGTCCATGTTGACGTCACGCACCTCCATGGTGGAGCCCGGAACCTTGGAACCAAAGCGCATGGTGACGCCTTCATCAGGTTGGACGCGGATCACCACGGCATTCTGTCCCAGCGCATCGGCTTGGCCCTGATCAAAAGGCTGGTGCGGGGCGGTCTTAAACACCAGTGCAATCTCGGTTACGCGGCGGCCCAGCCGCTTGCCGGTACGTAGGTAGAAAGGAACGCCCGCCCAGCGACGGGAATTGACCTCGAGGGTACACGCGGCATAGGTCTCCGTCGTGGACTCCGGATCGAATCCTTCCTCCTCCCGCAGGCCCTTGACATACTCTGAGCCTTGCCAGCCGGCGGAGTACTGGCCGCGGGCGGTGGTCTTGTTGAGCGGGTGTACCGCGTTGGTGGCGCGCAGCACCTTGATCTTTTCCGCCTGGAGCGCCTCTGGGTCGAAGGAGGAGGGTTCCTCCATGGCGACGAGGGCTAATAGCTGCAGGAGGTGATTCTGGATGACGTCGCGCGCAGCGCCGATGCCGTCGTAATAGCCGGCACGTCCGCCCAATCCGATGTCTTCGGCCATCGTGATCTGCACGTGATCGATGTAGTGCGCGTTCCACATCGGCTCGAAGATCTGGTTGGCAAAGCGCAGCGCCATGATGTTTTGCACCGTTTCCTTGCCCAGGTAATGATCGATGCGGAACACCGAAGACTCCGGGAAGACGGCATTGACGATCTCATTGAGCTGGCGCGCGGAAGCCTGATCGTGGCCGAAAGGTTTTTCAATGATGACGCGGCGCCAGGAGCTTTCCGTGCTGTCCGCCATACCGACGCGCTCTAGCTGGTGGCAAATATCGGAGAAGAACTCTGGCGGAACCGAAAGATAATAGGCCCAGTTTCCGCCGGTGCCGCGGGAAGCGTTGAGCTCAGACAACCGGGCGGAGAGCTTATCAAAGCCAGCGTCGTCGAAGTTGCCTTGGACAAACTCGATTCCTTTGGCGAGGTGCTCCCACACATGCTCACTGAAGGTGGTTCGGGCACCCGCTTCGGCAGCCTCGCGGACGTAGTCGCAAAAGGCTTGCTTGTCCCAGTCGCGGCGGCCGTAGCCAACCAGCGTGAAGCCGGCGGGCAGCAGCCCTCGGTTGGCCAGGTCGTAGATGGCAGGGAGGAGCTTTTTGCGCGCCAAGTCACCCGTGACGCCGAAAATCACCATGCCGGATGGCCCGGCGATACGTGGTAGGCGCTTGTCCTTCGCGTCGCGCAACGGGTTGACCCACGCGCTGGTAGTGCTCACTAAGTGTCCTTTCGGTCTGTGTGAGATTAGTCCAACAGCTCAGCATAGCGACACGCGCCCCGCCGGCCACAGTTGGATGGCCGTTGGTGGCGCGCGCCGATGGTGAGCACTTAAAACCTCATGCTCTTTTAGGAGAGGCGGTCTGTCATCGAGGCAAGCAGTTCCTCCCACGCATCGACGAACTTGTCGACGCCCTCCTGCTCGAGCACGGTGAAAACATCGGCGAAGTCGATGCCGACAGCCTCCAGCTGTGCCCATACCTTCTCTGCGTCGTCAGAAGCTTCAGTCAGTGTATCGCCGTGCAGGTTCCCCTGCGCAAGAACCGCATCAATGGTTTTCTCGGGCATCGTGTTGACGGTCTCCGGCCCAGCGAGCTCGGAAACGTACAAGGTGGCAGGGTAGTCAGGGTTTTTGACTCCCGTCGACGCCCACAGTGGCCGCTGCGGGTGGGCACCGGAAGGCAAGTCGCTACCGTTGTCCTTGAACTCCTTCAGGAAAAGCGCATAGGCGCGTTGGGCGTTGGCCACGCCGGCCTTTCCACGCAGCGCGAGGGCTTCATCAGAGCCGTTCAACTCGAGGCGCTTGTCGACTTCGGTGTCCAAGCGGGAGACAAAGAAGGAGGCCACGGAGTGAATAGTGGAGATATCCTTACCTGCTTCGGCGGCGCGCTGAATTCCCTCCTTGTAGGCGGCAATCACCTGCGCGTAGCGTTCGACAGAGAAGATCAGGGTGACGTTGACGGAAATACCTTCTGCCAGAGCATCGGAGATGGCGGGAAGGGAACCGTCGGTTGCCGGGATCTTGATCATGAGGTTGGGGCGGTTGACCTTGGACCACAGCTCGCGGGCCTGTGCCAAGGTTGCCTCCGCATCCGCTGAGATTCGTGGATCAACCTCGATGGACACCCGCCCATCCCGGCCATCGGTTGATTCATAGATCTCGGTGAAGAGATCGCAGGCATTGCGGACATCGTCGATGGCGAGCGAGTACACCGCGTCGTCCGCGGTAGCGGACTTTTCCTTCAGCGCTGCGATGTCGGCATCGTAGGAGGTGCCGGAGGACATTGCGGCAGCAAAGATCGCTGGGTTCGTGGTGACACCCACGATGGACTTGGTGTCGAGGAGTTCGCGGAGGTTGCCGGAATCCAAGCGCTCGCGGGAGAGATCATCGAGCCACGTCGAGGTACCGAGACGGGCCAGCTCATCAATATGTGTCATGGTGTGTGCAGGGTCCTTTCGTAGTGGACAGCAGTAGGGGGTTAGCCTGCCTGAGCAGCGTTGAGGGACTCGCGGGCGGCGTCAACAATGGCGTCGGCAGTGAAGCCGAACTTCTCAAAGAGTTCCGCGGCAGGTGCGGAAGCGCCGAAGTGCTCCAAGGACACGGTGCGGCCGAAGGAACCGGTGTACTTGTGCCACGGCATGGAGATACCGGCCTCGACGGAGACGCGCGCGCGGACGGAGGAGGGGAGGACGGACTCGCGGTAGGAAACGTCCTGCTCGTCGAACCACTCTAGGCACGGCGCGGACACCACGCGGGTCGCGGTACCGTCCGCCTCGAGTTGCTTGGCGGCCTCCACGGCGAGCTGTACCTCGGAGCCGGTGGCGATAAGAATCACGTCCGGGGTTTCCTTCGATGCCTCAACGAGGACGTAGGCGCCGCGGCGCACACCTTCGGCAGCTTTCTCCTTGGTTCCTTCGAGTACAGGCAGGTTCTGGCGGGACAGAGCGAGGCCCTTCGGAGCGGCCTTGTACTCAAGGGCCGCCGCCCACGCCTGAGCGGTCTCGTTGGCATCTGCCGGGCGGATGACGGAGAGGTTGGGGATGGCGCGCAGGGCAGCGAGCGTTTCCACTGGCTGGTGGGTGGGGCCGTCCTCGCCCAGCCCGATGGAATCGTGCGTCCAGACGTAGTAGGTATCGGTGGACATGAGCGCGCCGAGGCGGACAGCCGGGTACTGGTACTCAGAGAAGATGAGGAAGGTACCACCGTAGACGCGGGTATTGCCGTGCAGTGCAATGCCGTTCATGACTGCGGACATGGCGTGCTCGCGGATGCCGAAGTGCAGGTTGCGGCCGTAGGGGGTGGCAGTCCAAGTATCGGTGGTGATGGACTCTGGGCCGAAGGAATCCGCGCCCTTGATCACCGTGTTGTTGGAGCCTGCCAGATCGGCGGAGCCGCCCCACATCTCCGGCAGGGAGGCTGCAAGTGCCTGGATGGCGGCCTCGGAAGCCTTGCGCGTGGCCAAGGATTCGCCCGCTTCCCATGTCGGAAGTTCTGCGGCGAAGTCAGCCGGCAGCTCGCGAGCCTGGAGGCGGTCGAAGAGCTTCTTCTCCTCCGGGTTGGCAGCTGCCCACGCGTCAAACTTTTTCTGCCACTCTGCGTGCTTCGCGGCACCGCGAGTGGTCAGCTCGCGGGTGTGTGCGAGGACTTCCTCGTCGATGTGGAAGGACTGCGCCGGATCGAAGCCGAGGACCTCCTTGGTGGCGGCTACCTCATCCTCGCCAAGAGCTGCACCGTGGACGCCACCGGTGTTCATCTTGTTCGGTGCCGGGTAACCAATCACGGTCTTAACTCGGATGAAGGAGGGGCGGGAGGTTTCGGCGCGTGCCGCGGCGGCAGCTGCTTCGATGGCTTCGACATCTTCGCCGGACTCCACGGTCTGCACGTGCCAGCCATAGGCCTCGTAACGCTTAGCCACGTCCTCGTTGAAGGCAATGTTGGTGTCGTCCTCAATGGAGATGCGGTTGTCATCCCAGAAGACGATGAGATTGCCCAGCTTCTGGGTGCCCGCCAAGGAAGAAGCCTCAGCGGTGACACCCTCTTGCAAGTCACCGTCGGAGGCGATGACGTAAACGAAGTGATCGAAGGGGGATTCGCCGGCCGGGGCCGAGGCATCGAACAGGCCGCGCTCTTTGCGTGCGGCCATTGCCATGCCGACCGCGGACGCCAAGCCTTGGCCCAGGGGACCGGTGGTGATCTCGACGCCATCGGTGTGGTGAACCTCGGGGTGGCCCGGAGTCTTCGAGCCCCAGGTGCGCAGCGACTTGAGATCCTCCATCTCGAGACCGAAGCCGCCGAGGAAGAGCTGGATGTACTGCGTCAGGGAAGAGTGTCCAACGGAGAGTACGAAGCGGTCGCGCCCTGCCCAGTGAACATCGGCCGGATCGTGGTTTAGCACGCGCTGGTAGAGCGTGTAGGCCAGCGGTGCCAGGGACATGGCGGTACCGGGGTGGCCGGAGCCGCAGTTCTGGACGGCGTCGGCAGCTAGGACGCGCACGGTATCCACGGCGCGAGTGTCGAGGTCACTCCAGTCCGAAGGATAACGGCGCTCAACCATAGCCTTTAGTTCTGGGGACAACTTTTCGTTCGACACGGCGAAAACCTCACTTCGCTTCTGGAAACAGATATACCGTTAATCAGTGTAAAGGTTTTTCGATCTTCGGCGGGGGATTATATAAACCAGGTTTCGGGCGGTAGTCTGGCATGGTTGACGCTGTTGCCCCGCTGTCAGCCAGTGGGCGGCGACTATCCCCGAAGAACGCTTGGGGGATTCGCCACAAAGTTCTCGGGAACTTTTTAGCGCGGGCAGCCGACCAGTACGTCAGACCCATAAGCCATACACCCACGTGCCGGATATACGGAGGATTGTTCCTTGGAGACCATCAAGGCCTATTTTGCGCTAACGAAACCGAGGATCATTGAGCTCCTCCTCGTGGCGGCAATCCCGGCTATGCTCCAGGCGCAGCGTGGATTCGAAGCTGTGTCCTCCAACTTCTGGCTCATCGTCTCCACCATCTTCGGTGGATGGATGGGTGCCGCGGCTGCCCACACATTTAACAACGTCGTCGATTATGAGATCGACCAGAAGATGCAGCGCACCCGTGCCCGGCCGCTAGTGCGCAAGACCATCTCGCGGCGCAATGCTGCGATCTTCGCGTGGATCATGTTGGCGCTATCCGTCTTTTGGCTGGGTGTGCTCGCTAACTCGTGGCTGGCCGCGTTCTTCGTGCTCTTGACCAACTTCTTTTATGTCATCGTCTACACGAAGTTCCTCAAGATGCGGAACTCCCAGAACATCGTCTGGGGTGGCCTCGCTGGCTGTATGCCCGCCATGGTGGGTTGGGCCGTCATTCGTGATAATGCACCGGCAGGGGAGCCGGACCGTTGGTGGCAGGCCGTGGTGCTGTTCCTCATTATCTTCTTCTGGACCCCGCCCCACACGTGGGCGCTGGCGATGAAGTACAAGGAGGACTACCGCAAGGCTGGGGTGCCGATGCTGCCCGTCGTTGCCGGGGAAATAGAGGTGACCCGCCAAATCGTGTGGTACACGATCGGCACGGTTATCGTGACCTTCCTTATCATCCCTGCGGCCTCGTGGATCTACTTGGTGGCCGCGGTGTCTTCCGGCGCGGTCTTCCTTTGGATGGCGATTCGTCTGCACCAAGGGGTAAAGAAGGGCGCAAAGGTCAAGCCCATGCGCCTGTTTATTTACTCCAACAACTACCTGTCGGTGCTCTTTATCGGCCTGTCCATCGACGCAGTCGTGGGCTGGGAGCCCATCGGGCGCATGCTGGGATGGTCGGCCGCGCTGTTCTAGCGAGCTAGTCTTCGCGTACCCGGAGGACGATCGAGCCTGTGGTCTTGCGCTCTTGGAGGTCGCGGTGGGCCTGAGCAGCTTCGGCGAGCGGATACTCTGCGGAGATGCGGAAGTCGAGGTCGCCATCGATGACCGCCTGCACCACTGCCTGGGCGCGCATCTGGAACTCGCCTTCCTGGGAGGTCCAGGCGCCGAGTGAGGGGCGGGTGAGGAAGATGGAGCCGTGCTTGTTCAGCAGCTGCGGGTCCATTGGCGGGACGGGGCCCGACGCGGCACCGAAGAGCGCTACCGTGCCGCGCGGTCGCACAACCTCAAGGGATTCACCGAAGGTGGCTTTGCCGACGCCGTCGTAAACCACGTCCACGCCGCGCCCACCGTTGTGACGACGCACCTGCTCGGCCAAGCCGCTGCTGTAGCGGAACACGTGGTCTGCGCCCGCGCCATAGGCCAGCTCTTCCTTCTCATCCGTGGAGACCACGGAATAGACGGTGGCGCCCAGGGACTTCGCCATCTGGGTGAGGATCAAGCCCACGCCGCCTGCACCGGCAGTGATCAGACAGGATGCTCCTTCCCCTAGCTGATACACACCGTGGGTGAGGTAGTGCGCCGTCATGCCCTGCAGGAGCATCGAACCGGCGACGGCGGAGGGAATCTCGTCGGGGACGGCCACCACGCGGTCGCGCGGCACGCAGACCTGCTCCGCATAGGAGCCGAAAGCGTGATCCCAGGCCACCATCGTGCCCGGGGCGATTTCTCCCTGGGGGTCGTGCACAACGCGTCCGGTTCCTTCGAGACCGATGATGAAAGGCACGGAGGCGTTGTAGATGCCTTCGCGGTAGTAGGTGTCGATGTAGTTGACACCGGCCACGGAGACGTCGACAAGCAACTGCTCCTTCGTCGGCGTGGGGGATTCTACCTCGGCGTAGGTGAGGACCTCGGGCCCTCCGGTCGTGGTCACCTGAATAGCATGCATGGTGTCTAGGCTAAACGAAGCACAGGCACCCGCGCAGCAAAAAGCACCGCCATCCTCACTTCCTGGTGAGAACGGCGGCGCTACGAGTACCTGTTGTAGTGGCTTTACTGGCTCCGCTGACTCTGCTTAGCCTTGGGCGGCGGGAACGTTCTCGTCACCGCGCTGGGCAGTGCTTGCAGTAGTGTCATCCTCGTTTCCGACGCGGCGCAAGCCATGCGCCCACAGCACGGCGGTGAAGGCCGTGACCACTGAGGACATGCCCACGTGGAAGGGAACAGTCCAGCGAGGGATGTGGAGATAGAACTGGGTGACACCGATAGCCCACTGGATAACGATGCAAGCAATGAGCACCCAGCCGGCCTTCTTGGCCACCTTGGGAGCGCCGGTGCGGTGCAGGAGGAAGACCACGATGAGCGTCAGCGCCAAGTAGACGTACATGCAGACCGCGTGAATGATGGCCATGCCATAGGTGTCCACGCCGAGGCGGCCCTCCATGCCCACACCGGCATCACCGGAGTGAGTACCCGAGCCAGTCACAAAGGTGCCGGTCAGCAGAACGATGGACAGGGCTACAGTGGCCACCACCGCGAGGGTGCGCACTGCGGCGGGGAAGAGGCGAGTGGGAGTGCCGTCATCGGGCTCGTTAATACGGGAGAACAGCATGGCCGCAATCCACACTAGGACCATAGATGGGAGGAAGTGAATTGCCACACTCCACCAAGAAAGCTTCAGCACCACCGACAGAGCGCCGATGAGTGCCTGCACGAAAACACCTGCGAGCCCCGCCCAGGCATAGACCTTGAGCTCCTTGCGACGCTGCGCCTTGTGGACCACCACAATGCTGGCGATGGCCGCGGCAGCCACAACAAAAGTCAGCAGGCGGTTGCCGAACTCAATGGCCTGGTGGAGCATGGGAGCCGCGCCCTGGATGGGAACCAAGGAACCAGGGTGGCAGTTAGGCCAGGTGACGCAACCAAGGCCGGAGCCGGTTACGCGCACGATGGAACCCGATACTGTAATGCCACCCTGGCAGAGCAGGAGGATGAGCGCGACGATGCGCTGCGTCTTCACCGAGGGACCGGTGGTCGGCGCAGCGGGCGCGGTGGAATGTTGAGGAGAGGAAATATTGGCGGTACTCACGGCTATTCAGCCTACCGCCCGGCCCCATCCGGGAACCAATATCGACGGGTGGGTCACACCACGCAAGGGAGAAGAATCACTTTTAGCCCTCGAAGCGGAACCAACGCACTGCGGCAAACGACGCCACCGCTGACCAACCGACGAGTACAAGGAGCTCAAAGCCCGGGAAGGACCCGTTAAGGGCGGTATCGAGTCCGGCGGCCATTGCCACGGTGGGTACGAGGGTCAACACCCCGTTATCACCGAGCCCCTGGGAAAACATGACCCATCCGACGGTGCCGAGAAGGATAAACCAAATGAGGTTGGCCACCGCCAAGACCACCTCCGAACTCAGCGTGCCGCCGAGCAGTAGGCCTAAGGCCGTAAACGTGGCCACACCCAAGGCGAGGGTGAGCACGCCGATGGCCGCGCCCCCAGCGGTGATGCGCAGCCCCAGGAAGGCGGCGATCGTCCCCAGCACAAGGACCTGCAGCACCACCATCGACAGCACGGCGAGAATCTTTCCCACCACGATGGCCCAGGCAGGAACGCCTGAAGCGCCTGTGCGCTTCAGCGCACCATAGCGACGGTCGAAGGCTAAGGAGATGGCTTGACCCGTGAAACCGGAGGAGGTCGCCGCAACGGCCAGCACCATGGGGAAGATTTCCTCCACGCCGTGGCCGGTGCTGTCTTGCAGTGTCGCGGCGCCGATCAGGATGGCCACTGGGATGATGATGCTCAGCAGCTGCTGCTCACCGTGGCGCAGCATGAGCTTGGATTCGATAGCCCCTTGGGCACGTGCCATGGCCGCTACACCCACGCGCTGCGGGTGCGGGCTAAAAGTGCCGGGTGCGAAGGTGCTCATGGAGCTTCTCCTTGTTCAAACAACTTGATGAAAGAATCGTGCTAAATGGCCGAGGGCGGTTCTAGCTGCGCATCTCGCGGCCCGTGAGATCGAGGAAGACTTCCTCGAGATTCCGGTGCGAGGTGTGCAGGTTGCGGAGGATGACGTTTTGCGCGGCCAAGGACGAAGCCAGCGCCGCGATGCCGGCGGGGCTGGCCTCCGAGGTGAGACGGTAATGCAGGGGGCGGAGAGCTTCCGCCGCGATGCCGGCGTCCCGCAGCGCCTCGAGGTCCACTGGTGTGGCGGTATCGAAATTCACCTGTGGAACATCGGCCGAGTCCGTCAGCGATGCTGCGGTGCCGCTCGCCACGAGTTGGCCGTGGTCAATAATGACGACGCGGTCGCTGAGCGCTTCCGCTTCATCCATGAGGTGCGTGGTGAGGATGACGGTTACGCCATCGGCTCGGAGGGCGCGGATGAGGTCCCACACGGCAAGGCGCGACTGGGCATCCATTCCTGCGGTGGGTTCATCGAGAAAGACCAACTCTGGGCGCCCGATGATCGCAAGGGCTAGGGAAAGACGTTGTTGTTGCCCGCCGGACAGGCGGCGGTAGCTGCTCTTCGCCACCCCGCGCAGTCCGAGCGTGTCCAGCAGCCACTCCGGGTCTAAGGGATTGTCGTTATAGGAGGCGCTAAGCTCAAGCATCTCCTTGACTTTGATTCCGGAATAGGAGCCGCCGCCCTGCAGCATGATGCCGATGCGGGAGCGCACAGCATCGGGATTGCGCGCGGGGTTAAGACCCAGCACCTCGATGCGGCCCGACGTAGGCTTCTTGAAACCCTCACACATTTCGATGGTGGTGGTCTTGCCTGCGCCGTTAGGGCCCAGCAAGCACAGGATCTCGCCGTAATTGGCGCGGAAACTCAGCCCATTCACTGCGTTGACGTCGCCATAGGTCTTCATGACGTTATCTAAGACAAGAGCTGATGTAGTCACGAATCGCTAGTTTAGGACACGCACGCCCGCCCTGCGCAAAGCAACCCACCCCACGCCGGCGAGGACGAGGAAAGTCACCAAGGCGGCGAGATAAATGACGAAGACTGTCCCTGGAGGAAGGCCGAGGCCGCGGGGAAGCACGATGAAACTCATGAACCCGGAGTAGATGATCACCGCCATGCGGAAGAAGCGCCGGTTGGCCCAGGCCGCCAGCGGCAGCACCGCCCACAGGATGTACCAGGGTTGGACGACAGGAAAGAACACCACGAGCACGAAGGTCGATACCCCCAGGCCGCCCACAGGGTGGATGGCGCCGCGGTAGGTGGCAAAGAGCATGCGGATCATAAAGCCCGCGGCAATGATGACGCCCACAGTCCGGGTCACGGTGAGGACGGCCTCGGTGTGATCGCCCAATCCCAACAGCATCCCGAGGAAGCCGGCGCCGACGCCCACGGAGGTCGTCGCAGACAGCCACGACCGGATGGTGGCCGCGCCGCCCTGGCCAAAGACCCAACCAATGTCGATACCCGTGAGTACCGTAACTGCAGCGATGGAGGCGGCAAGTAGGAGAAGCTGCGCGGCCCCTGCGCCCAGCACTGCCCGCACGCCGGATACGCCGTGCTTGTCGACGAGCCTGCGCGCCGCCGCCATGCCGACGAAGCCGAGGCCGATAAAGCCAGTCACCTTGACCATTCCGGCACACGAGATCAGGACGCCAGATGCGATAAACAACGACCATGCTCGCCAGCGGGCCTCGTGGGAATCGTTGACCGCCCGCAACCCCAGCTCCACACCGACGAGCGCCAGCCCCAGCATGAAGGATTCATTGTGGATGCCTCCGACGAGGTGGAGGATTGTCAAAGGGTTAAGGATGCCCAGCCACAGCGCTGCCTCCGGGGATACTCGGCAGCGCGTAGCAAGCCGCGCGGTGGCCCAACCGGCGGCGATGATGCCGACGAGGGACAGCACCCGGTGCAGCACAACACCCCAGATAATGGAGTCGTTGGTCAGCCAACTGACCACCGCCGCTACACCTAGCGCCACAGGGCCATAAGGGGAAGGTGAGTTCGCCCAGATGAACGGGACGGAGCGGGCCAGGTCGTTATCGGCGCCTAGTAGCTCCACCGGCCCCGCCGAATAGGGATCGAGGCCTTGGAGCACGATGGAGCCGTTGGCGAGATAGGAGTATATGTCCTGTGTGAACAGGGGAGCGGTCACCAAAAGCGGGAGAACCCACCCTAGCCAGGTGCGCCACATCTGGCTCTGCGTGACCACCCGGGGCGAGTGGCTAAAGCGCCGAACCTTGGTCGGCTTCTGCAGGCGCAGGGGCGCGCCCACCAGCGGTGCCATGCAAATCCACGCCGTGACCATGAAACCGACCCCGATGAACACGATGGCGGAGGCTGACTGCAACATCCGTGTCATGAGCGAGCCAAAAGGCAAAGACTCATAGGGGTTGCCTACCACCGGAAGCGCACCGGCGCCCAATCCGCCGAGCGCAATGAGTAGCGCACCAATGGTGCCGAGCCACCGGAGGCTAAAGAGCGTGCGCAGCTGGGCGATGGTGTGGCGGTGGACGTCGCCAAGCGCGGCGCCCTCTGCGCCACCGGAAGAATCTGGAAAATCTTGGTGCAGGAGCGCGGACCGGGATCCGGGCAGGCCCATGCGGGGGAGTTCATCGCGCACGCCCCAAAAGACGCGGTGCAATCGCCCCGATCGGGTGTAATCGCGCTCCATATTCATGAGTGTCTACCTTAGTCGCTCGGTGCTGAGAGAGGACGAGCTGCCCGCGACACGAATGAAAGAGTGGAAATCGGGAATGAATTAAGGAACACTAGTGTTGTCTAAAGAGAGAGTGTTTCATTCAAGGAGGTGTACACCGTGACGAAGGAGCTACCTAGGGAGACTCGCTCGACTGAGGGCGACACCCGCCGACACGTCATGTTGTTGCTCCTAAAAGACGGCCCGGTAACGGCGTCGTATCTGGGTGAACGTCTCGGTCTCTCTGCAGCCGGCATCCGTCGGCACTTAGACATTTTGGTGGAGGAAGGACTCACCGAGGTGGTGCATCGCCGCCCATCAGCCCGCCCTGGGCAGTCGGTGGGCCGTGGTCGCCCCGCCAAGCATTTCCGCCTCACGGATCAGGGCCGCGCCCAATTTGGGCACGCCTACGATCAGCTGGCGGCGGAAGCGCTCACCGCACTGCGTGAAGCGGGCGGGCCGGAGGCGGTTCGTCGCTTCGCCAAGGCTCGCTTCGAGCGCCTCGTGGAGGACGTGAAGCCCCTGGTAGAAGATCAGGAATCCGTTCCGGAGGTGGCGCGTCAGCTGGCCGAAGTGCTCGACGCGCATGGCTACGCGGCCACGGTGACGTCGGTGGGCAACGGAGTACAGATTTGCCAGCACCATTGCCCGGTCGCCCACGTGGCGGCCGAGCATCCGGAGTTGTGTGAAGCTGAACAGGAAGTCTTCTCCGCGCTATTAGGCAAACATGTGCAGCCCTTGGCCTCCATTGCGGATGGTCATGGAATCTGCACCACGAATATCCCCTTAACCCCAGTCCCGCCTTCCGCGGCGGAGCCGGGGAAGAACTAATCGAACTAGAAAGGAGCGGGCTTTGACACAGGCACAACCGGCACCAGGCCTTGAAACCAAGATGAGCGATGACGAGATCATCTCCTCTATCGGCGGCTATGAGTACGGCTGGCACGATTCCGACGAAGCCGGCCAGGCAGCACACCGCGGTTTGAGTGAGGACGTCGTCCGCGATATTTCTCGGAAGAAGAACGAGCCGGAGTGGATGCTCGAGTCCCGTCTGAAGGCTCTGCGCGTCTTCAACAAGAAGCCAGTTCCGACCTGGGGCCCAGATCTGTCCGGAATCGACTTCGACAACATTAAGTACTTTGTCCGCTCCACCGAGAAGCAGGCCCAAACCTGGGATGACCTGCCGGACGACATTAAGGAGACCTACGACAAGCTGGGTATCCCGGATGCTGAGAAGAAGCGTCTGGTCTCCGGTGTTGCCGCGCAGTACGAGTCCGAGGTGGTTTACCACAAGATCCGCGAGGACCTGGAGGCCCAGGGCGTTATCTTCGTTGATACCGACACCGCGGTGCGCGAGTACCCGGAGATCCTCCAGGAATACTTCGGCACCGTGATTCCGGCCGGCGACAACAAGTTCTCCGCGCTGAATAACGCCTGCTGGTCCGGTGGTTCCTTCGTGTACGTTCCGAAGGGCGTCCACGTGGATATTCCGCTGCAGGCCTACTTCCGCATTAACACCGAGAACATGGGCCAGTTCGAGCGCACCCTCATCATCGTGGAGGAGGGCGCCTACGTTCACTACATCGAGGGGTGCACCGCGCCGATCTACAACTCGGATTCGCTGCACACCGGTGTCATCGAGATCATCGTGAAGAAGGGCGGCCGCTGCCGCTACACCACCATTCAGAACTGGTCCACCAACGTCTACAACCTGGTGACCCAGCGCGCCAAGGTCGAAGAGGGCGGCACCATGGAATGGGTCGATGGCAACATCGGCTCCAAGGTCACTATGAAGTACCCGTCCTGCTGGCTTACCGGCGAGCACGCCAAGGGTGAGGTACTCTCCCTGGCCTTTGCTGGCGATAACCAGGTCCAGGACACCGGCTCCAAGATGATCCACATGGCGCCGAACACCTCCTCCAACATCGTCTCGAAGTCCGTGGCCCGCAACGGCGGCCGCGCGGCCTACCGCGGCTTGGTGCAGGTCAACGCTAACGCTACGAACTCCGCTGCCAACGTCGAGTGTGATGCCTTGCTTGTGGACAATGACTCGAGGTCGGACACGTATCCGTACAACGACATCCGCAATGATCACGTCACCCTCGGCCACGAGGCAACGGTCTCCCAGGTCTCTGAGGAGCAGCTGTTCTACCTCATGTCCCGCGGTATCGCTGAGGAAGAGGCCATGGCGATGATTGTGCGCGGCTTCGTCGAGCCGATTGCTAAGGAGCTCCCGATGGAATACGCGCTGGAGCTGAACCGTCTTATCGAGCTGCAGATGGAAGGATCGGTGGGCTAAGTGGTAGCTTCCAACGAATTTAATCCGGCTGACGTCACTAAGGGAGACCAGTTCACCTCCTTCGATGTCGAGGACTTCCCGGTCCCGCACGGCCGCGACGAGGTCTGGCGTTTCATCTCCTTGCGTAACCTTCGCGGGCTGCACAATGGTGAGTTCGCGCCGGCAACCGCCCAGAAGATTGACGTGGTGGCCCCGGAGGGCGTAACGGCCGAGACCGTGGCGCCTGACGACGACCGCCTCGGCACCGCCGGTGCACCTGCTGACCGCGTTGCAGCTCAGGCCTGGTGCTCCATGCCGGAGGCGCAGATCGTCAGCGTTGACGCCGATGCACGACTGGATAAGCCGGTGGAGATCACCATCACCGGCGCTGGTGAGGGCGTGACCTCCTTTGGTGCGACCTCCATCCACGTGGGCAATCACGCGGAGGTCACCATCGTTCTTAAGTACGTCGGTTCCGGTACCCACGCAGACAACGTGGAGTTCGTGCTGGGCGACGGCTCCCAGGTCACCGTCGTCGTCGACGCCGACTGGGAAGACGATGCAGTGCACCTGTCCCATCAGATTGCGAAGGTGGGCCGCGACGCCGTTCTGCGCCACAACACCGCCATCTTTGGCGGCGAGATTGTGCGCCTTGTTCCGCGCGTAGTTTTCGATGGCCCCGGTGGCGATGCCGAGCTGCTCGGCGTCTACTTTGCTGATGCCGGCCAGTACTTCGAGAACCGCCTGCTGGTGGACCACGACGTGCCGAACTGCCGCTCTCGCGTCTTCTACAAGGGCGCTCTGCAGGGTGCTACTGCTGCGCAGAAGGCCGAGGCCGGCTCCGCCTCCCGCACCCCGGAGGCCCGCACCTGCTGGGTCGGTGACGTGCTCATCCGCAAGAATGCGAACAACACGGACACCTATGAGACGAACAACAACTTGATCCTCACCGAGGGTGCGCGCGCTGACGCCATCCCGAACCTGGAGATCCAGACCGGTGAGATCGTCGGTGCTGGCCACGCCGCAACGGTGGGCCGCTTCGATGACCTTGAGCTGTTCTACCTCATGTCCCGCGGTATTCCTGCCGCCGAGGCACGCCGCCTCATCATCCGCGGCTTCTTCTCCGAAGTCATCTCCCGCATCCCGGTCGAGTCCCTGCGCGAGGATCTGGAATCCCGCGTCGTCGACGAGCTCGCCAAGATCAACGCTTAAAACTTCCCGAAAGCAGGTACCAACTCAATGTCTACTCTGGAAATCAAGAATCTCCACGCGCAGGTGCTCCCACACGAGGAGGACGGTGAGCCCACGCCGATCCTCAAGGGTGTCAACCTCACCATCAATTCCGGTGAGACCCACGCCGTCATGGGCCCCAACGGCTCCGGCAAGTCCACCCTGTCCTACGTTATCGCCGGTCACCCCAAGTATGAGGTGACCGAGGGCGAGGTGCTTCTCGACGGCGAGAACATCCTCGAGATGGAAGTCGACGAGCGCGCCCGCGCTGGTCTTTTCCTGGCCATGCAGTACCCGACTGAGGTGCCGGGCGTGAAGATGTCGCAGTTCATGCGCTCCGCCGTGACCGCTATCCGTGGCGAGGCTCCGAAGCTGCGCGAGTGGAACAAGGAGCTCACCGAGGCCCGCGAGAAGCTGGCCATCGATAAGTCCTTTGCACACCGCTCCGTGAACGAGGGCTTCTCCGGTGGTGAGAAGAAGCGCCACGAGGTCATGCAGCTCGACATCCTCAAACCGAAGTTCGCCGTCATGGACGAGACCGACTCCGGCCTGGACGTCGACGCCCTGCGCGTCGTCTCCGATGGCATCAACAGCTATCAGGAGGAGACCAACGGCGGCATCCTCCTCATCACGCACTACAAGCGCATCCTCAACTACGTTGTCCCGGACTTCGTTCACGTCTTCGCCGACGGACAGATCATCAAGACCGGCGGCGCCGAGCTGGCTGACCAGCTTGAGGCAGACGGCTACGAGCAGTTCCTCAAGTAGGCTGTACCGCCGACCCCGGTAACACCACGACAGACCACACCACGACACGCTAGAGAAAAAGAACCGAGCACAAGGACCTATGCCTGAACTAGACGTTAATGCGATTCGGGAACAATTCCCTATCCTCTCGCGCACGGTGCGCGACGGTAAACCTTTGGTGTACCTGGATTCGGGAGCGACCTCGCAACGTCCCCTGCCGGTATGGAAGGCCGAGGAGGAGTTCGTGCTCGGCACCAACGCTCCGGTGCACCGCGGTTCCTACCAGCTGGCGGAGGAGGCCGATGACGCGTACGAGTCCGCTCGCCAGGCCATCGCCGCCTTCGTTGGTGCCGACCGCGATGAGATTGCCTTCACCAAGAACGCCACTGAAGCGCTCAATGAGGTTGCCTACGTGCTCAGTGATGAGCGCGCCGGCGAGCTTTATGTCGGTGAGGGCGATACCGTCGTGGTCACCGAACTGGAGCACCACGCGAACTTGGTGCCGTGGCAAGAGCTGTGCCAGCGCACCGGCGCGACGCTGAAGTGGTACTCCATGACCGAGGACGGCCGCATTGATCTCGATTCGCTTGAGCTCGATGACTCCGTGAAGGTCGTGGCTTTTACCCACCAGTCCAACGTGACCGGGGCCGTGGCTCCCGTCGCAGAGTTGGTACGTCGTGCCCGTGCCGTAGGTGCCATGGTGGTTCTCGACGCCTGCCAGTCGGTGCCGCACATGCCGGTGGATTTCCACGAACTTGATGTGGATTTTGCCGCGTTCTCTGGGCACAAGATGTGCGGGCCGACCGGCGTGGGCGTGCTCTACGGTAAGCAAGAGCTGCTGGCGCAGCTGCCGCCTTTCCTCACCGGCGGTTCCATGATCGAAGTAGTCAAGATGGAAGGCTCGACGTTTGCCGCGCCACCCACCCGCTTCGAGGCCGGAACCCAAATGACCAGCCAGGTTGTGGGCCTTGGTGCAGCAGTGAAGTTCTTGAGCGAGGTGGGCATGGAGGCCATCCACGCCCACGAGCAGAAACTCACTGCACTGGCCTTGCAGAAGCTTGCCGAGATCCCCGGCGTGCGTATCATCGGGCCTGAAAACACCGAGGATCGCGGAGGAGCGGTCTCCTTCATCGTGGATGGGATCCATCCGCATGACCTAGGCCAGGTTCTTGACTCTCATGGCGTATCCATCCGCACCGGCCACCACTGTGCGTGGCCGCTGCACCGCGCGTGCCAGGCTAATTCGACCGCACGCGCTAGCTTTTACCTGTACAACACTGAGGACGAGGTCGACGCCCTCATAGAGGCGGTGCGGGCTGCCCGCACCTTCTTTGGAGTGAGCGAATGAACCTAGATTCCATGTACCAGGACGTCATCCTGGACCACTACAAGAACCCGAAATTCTCTGGCCTGCGCGAAGGCCAGGCAGAAGTTCACCACGTCAACCCTTCCTGCGGTGATGAACTCACCCTCCGCGTGAAGCTTTCCCCCGACGGCACAACCGTCGAGGACGTGTCCTACGACGCCGAGGGATGCTCCATTTCGCAGGCCTCGACCTCTGTTATGGCGGAGGAAATCGTCGGCATCCCCCTCGAGGAGGCAAACGCCAAGCTGGCCGAATTCGAGAGGATGGTGACCTCCCGCGGCGAAGTGGAAGGTGACGACGAGATCATCGGGGACGGCATCGCCTTCGCCGGCGTAGCCAAGTTCCCCGCCCGTGTTAAGTGCGCTCTCCTCGGGTGGAAGGCTTTCCAAGCCGCCACCGTGGAAGCGTTGAATGAATTGGAGAAGTAGATGGCTGATAACACTGAAACCACCGGTGGCAGCACCGATCCTTACCAGGACCAGAATGCCTCCTTCGATGGCGCTGCTGTCAAGCCTGAACAGACCGAAGAGCAGATTGCGAAGACCTTCGATATCACCGAGTACCTTCGTGATGTCATCGACCCAGAGCTTGGAATCAACATCGTTGATCTGGGCTTGGTCTATGACGTCTGGCTCGACGATATTGACGGCAAGAACACCTGCGTCATTAACATGACGCTGACCTCCCCGGCCTGTCCTCTCACCGATGTCATCGGCGAACAGATCGAGGATGTCATCGTAGGCAACAAGCTCGCCGAGGCAGTCCAGCTCAACTGGGTCTGGATGCCGCCGTGGGGCCCGAACATGATTACCGAGGAGGGCCGCGAGATGCTCCAGGCCCTCGGCTTCGCCGTCTAGTTTCGGCTGCAAGTCCCCATTACCGTCAGCCCGAGGCGCCTAAGGTCTTCACAACATGACCTTGCGCACTCGGGCTGGCGGTTTCTTTTTCCATAATGCGCGGTATTTTAAGTAGCTTTAAGAGCTTGAGTACTCACTGCTATGACGAAGCGGGTGAGGACGCCGGATCCAAAGCCGAGGAGATGATGTCCACCGCTTCATCCTTGGATGCGGCGGATTGTAGGCGAGTACGGAAATCATCCTTCATGATTGCCCGCGCCAGCTTGGAAAGCAGCTTGAGGTGCTGCTTGCCGGCGTCCTCAGGCACTGCAATGAGGAAGACCAACGTCGTTGGTTCCTCGCCCTCTGCCCACGTAATCCCCTCGGGAAGACGAGCAAAGGCCAAAGTCGGCACTGTCACTCCCGCGGAACGAGCATGTGGGATAGCCACACCATGCCCCACACCGGTCGAATGCTTCGCTTCCCGCTCTAAGGCCGTAGTGATAACTGCGGAAGGATCAGAAAGCCGAGGGGAGACAAGCTGGACTAGCGAATCGATCGTTTCCTTGCGATTCGTGCCAAGGTCTTGGTCAAGGCTCACCGTGTCGGCAGAAAGCAAAGGTTCTTCCTGGACCGGTGCTTCTGACACATCCTCCTTAGCTATGCCCGCTTCACCCCGTTCACCAGAGCTCTCATTCTTACTCTGGGCCTTTCTATTTTGGGTAAGTCCGATCAACAGAAGCATGACGGAAGCACAGACAACGACACCAATAAGCAGTGCGATGAAGAAGCCCACGACGTTGTCGACAGCCCCGAGCACAGCAACGATGGGGCCACCATGCATGACATGGTCCTTGACCCCGAATGCACCTGCCAGGGCGCCTGCTACCGCACCACCGATGACGTTGGCTGGGATGACCTGCAGCGGGCGTGCCGCCGCAAGAGGGATAGCGCCTTCAGTGATGCCAAAGAACCCCATGAAGAGCGCGGCGATACCGGCGTCCTTCTCCGCCTTATTGAACCAAGCACGGCGTACGAGGGTCGCAACACCCACCGCCAGGGGCGGTACAGCGATGGCGGTAGCCGCCATGCCCATCGGAGCCGCATTGCCGGCTGCAATCATGCCCCCGCCGAACAGGAAGGCAGTTTTATTAAAGGGACCGCCCATGTCGAAAGCGATCATCGCGCCAATGACGAGACCGAGGACAATGACAGAGGAGCCTTCCATCCCGGCGAGGTACTCGGTCATGGCTTCAAAGGCGCCGGCTACTGGCGCACCGACAAAGTAGATAAAGATTAGCCCCACGATGAGTGTGGTGAAGATCGGAATAACGATGATCGGCCAAATCGGGGCGATGTACTTATTAACGGGAATCTTTTTGATTCCCAGGGCTACGTAGCCTGACAGGATGCCTGTGACGATGCCGCCTAGGAAGCCCGCTCCAGCTTCAGAGCCGTAAAGCGAGCCGGTCGTAGCGATAAGACCAGTGATGAGTCCCGGCGCTAAACCGGGGCGGTCCGCAATGCCGACCGCGATATAACCGGAAAGGATCGGCACCATGAGAGAAAAGGCTAGGCCGCCAAGCTCATTCAGGGTGTTCCAGAAGGAGTCTTCGGGGATAGCCAGGCCCTCGGGCGTGGGTGTTCCTCCGATTGAGAGTGCTACCGCGATGAGGAGACCACCGGTGACCACGAACGGAATCATGTGGGAGACACCATTCATTAGCGCCTTGTAGAGGGTCTCACTCACGGCACGGAACCCAGTGGCGCTGCCGGAGGTCTCTACGCCTTGATTCCCTTGTACCGCTTCGCTCGAAGTCTCCTCTTGCCACTTCGCCGCTGACAGTGCGCGAGTGAGGAGTTCCTTTGGATGCTTAATAGCTTCATCGACACCAGTGGCTGCTAGGCGCTTTCCGCGAAAGCGGTCCTTTGCAATGACGGTGTCGGCACCGATCACGATGGCATCGGCTTCCTCGATGTCCTGAGAGCTAAAAGTGCCTTCGACGCCAATTGAACCATGTGTCTCAATCTTGATGCGGTAACCCAGTTCAGCGGCAGCAGCCTCCAGGTTCTCAGCGGCCATGTAGGTGTGGGCGATTCCGGTCGGACATGCGGTAATCGCGAGGATTAATGGAGATCTCGATGTGTCTGATGTGCTCATGACGCCAATCTAGTCACATCGAACTTCATGCATAAGTGAAACGCGCCGAACAGGAACCAGGTTTTCCAAGGTGCTCTTCACTCTGGATTCCCAGATACAAGCTGAAGCGTCCTTGCCGCCGGTTCGGGATTAACTACCCTGGTTGCTAGACTGTTTCGACGTGATTGTGACCAATGATTTCGAGGTGCGCGTGGGCGCACGCACGCTTCTCGACGCCCCCGGCCAGCACCTTCGCGTGCAGCCGGGGGATCGCATCGGCCTGGTCGGGCGCAACGGCGCGGGCAAGACGACCACCATGCGCATCCTGGCGGGGGAGACCGAGCCCTATGGTGGCTCGGTGACGCGATCAGGTCCCATTGGTTACCTGCCGCAGGATTCCCGCGAGGGCAATATTGAGCAGACTGCGCGTGAGCGCGTACTCTCTGCGCGCGGTTTGGATGAGATCAAGCGCCGCATGGCCAAGCAACAAGAGCTGATGGAAACCGCCACGGACGATAAATTCCGCGACAAGGCCATTCGTAAGTTCTCCCGCCTGGAGGAGGAGTACCACACCTTAGGTGGCTATGAGGCGGACTCCGAATGCGCGCAGATCTGCGATAACTTGGGGCTGCCGCAGCGTGTGCTCGACCAGCAGCTTAAGACGCTGTCCGGCGGTCAGCGCCGCCGCGTGGAGCTGGCGCAAATTCTCTTCGCAGCTTCGGCTGGGTCAGGCAAGTCCCAGACAACGCTGCTTCTCGACGAGCCCACCAACCACCTCGACGCGGACTCGATTACGTGGCTGCGCGGCTTTCTGTCCAAGCATGAGGGTGGCCTCGTGATGATTTCGCACGACGTCGATCTGCTGGAGGCCGTGTGCAACAAGGTTTGGTTCCTCGATGCCGTTCGCGCCGAAGCAGACGTCTACAACATGGGCTTTAAGAAGTACCTTGATGCCCGCGCCACCGATGAGGCTCGTCGCCGCCGCGAGCGCGCCAACGCGGAAAAGAAAGCCGCAGCCCTGCACAAGCAAGCCGCCAAGTTGGGAGCGAAGGCCACGAAGGCCGCCGCCGCCAAGCAGATGCTGCACCGTGCAGAGCGCATGATGAACGAGCTTGATGACGTCCGCGTGGCCGATAAGGTTGCCCACATCAAGTTCCCCGAACCTGCTCCCTGCGGCAAGACTCCGATGAACGCCAAGGGCCTGACAAAGATGTATGGCTCGCTGGAGGTCTTCGCTGGCGTCGATTTGGCCATCGACAAGGGGTCCCGCGTGGTCGTGCTGGGCTACAACGGTGCCGGCAAGACGACCCTGCTCAAGCTGCTGGCGGGCGTGGAACGCACCGACGGCGAAGGCGGCATCGTCTCCGGCCATGGCCTGCGCATCGGATACTTTGCCCAGGAGCACGACAATATCGATCCAGACAAGACCGTGTGGGAAAACACGATCGAGGCATGCCCCGATGCCGGCCAGCAGGATTTGCGCGGACTGCTGGGCGCCTTCATGTTCTCCGGTGACAAGTTGGAACAGCCTGCCGGAACGCTCTCCGGTGGTGAGAAAACCCGACTGTCGCTGGCAACGCTGGTGTCCTCACGCGCCAACGTGCTGCTTCTCGACGAGCCCACGAACAACCTAGACCCCCAGTCCCGCGAGCAGGTGCTCGATGCCCTAGGCACCTACACAGGTGCCGTGGTCTTGGTTACTCACGACCCAGGTGCGGTCAAGGCACTCAAGCCGGAGCGCGTCATCATCATGCCCGATGGCGATGAGGATTTGTGGAACGACGAGTACATGGAGATCGTGGAATTGGCCTAATAGAATTTCGGGCATGACTGCCCAGCCTGTTCTCCTTGATTGCGACCCCGGTATCGACGATGCCCTAGCGTTGATCTACCTCGCCGCGCTTCACCGCGCCGGAGAGATCGAACTGGTCGGTGTTACTACCACCGCTGGAAACGTCGGGATTGAACAGACCACCCGCAATGCTGCCTACATCCTGCAACTGTGTGGCCTGGATGAGGTGCCCGTCGCGGCGGGGCTTCCGGAGCCCAGCCAGGTGGAGCTGGTAACCACTCCGGAAACTCACGGCCCAAGCGGTCTTGGGTACCTGAGCGTGCCGGAGGGGCACGCTAGTGCTGAGCCTGCCGAGTGGACCAGCATTTGGACCGAAGCTGCGGACCGCAACGCGCAGCTCATCGTGACCGGACCATTGACCAATGCCGCGCACTTTGCTGCGGAGCACGCTGCCGACTACGCCTGCTTCCCCGGTGTCACCATCATGGGTGGTGCTGTGAACTATCCCGGCAACACCACGCCAACGGCGGAGTGGAACTTCTGGGTCGACCCGCATGCTGCGCGCGACTTCTTCGAATCCACCTCGAAGCCCACCACGCTGTGCCCACTCAACGTCACTGAGACGATGCTCCTCGGCCCGACGCAGCTGGAACGGCTGCGTGAAGCGCTCGCGCAGCACCCAGTGGCGGACGTTCTACCGGAGATCATGCGCTTCTACTTCGAGTTCCACGAGGCGCACGGCTCGGGTTATCAGGCTCAGATACATGATCTGCTCACCTGCATGGTGGCGTTGCAGAAGGTCCCGTTCTTTTCCACCTCGACCACCGTACGGGTAGTCAGTGAACCGGAGTGGTTGCGCGGAACGAGCGTGGCGGACCTGCGCGGTCACTGGGGTCGGCCCGCTAATGCTGCGTTGGTCACCGCCGTCGATGTTGACAGCGCCCATCGAGAGTTTCTGCGCGCAGCATCTCTTCTTGGTCTTCCAGAAAACCTATAGTGCGCTAGAATCGGGGCCACAACCACACACCGCTCAAGACTCTTCTCTTGGGTCCTTCCGCTTCCCACGCACAGGGTCTAGAAGTGGTCAGACCCCGGCATGCTGCCGCAGGAGAGGAAGAAGTCATGAACACCGCCAATAACCTCGATTCCGTTATTGAACCGTTGCTCACCGGATTAGTGAGCAAACGACCTGAGGTCCGCGTGGACTGGGCCTATACCGAATTGAAAGAGGGCATTGAGTCTGGTCAGTGGGATGACCATCTTGATCAGATTCGTGAACGCCTCAGCGGCTACTTGCGTACAGACAAGGTGTGGACGAAGGCTTTGTCCGCTCGGTTGCTCAACGCGCTGGCGGAGGCAGGCCACTTCCACTACGAGGACTACCTCACCTTCCGCGCGTGGTATGTCACGGAGGATGACACACGCGGCATTGTTAAAGACATCGGCCCTATCATGGCCGTTGGTTACGGCGCTGACTATGTAGAAACCTGTGTTCGCAAGGGGATGATCCCAGCCGTCGAAGGCGCAGCGATCATCTCGTGCCGCCTTCGCGCCCCCGGAGGAGTGTGGCATGACGATGAGGGCTTGCGGCTTGCGCGTGCTGCCTGCACCACAATTGGCAAAAGCACCTCGCTCCACATCCTCGAAATCTGGATCGAAAGGCTAAGCAATACCGTGCTTACCGAAGGCGTGCGCAACAACAACCGCGCCGTCGTGGAAAACTTCGCCCGCTTTCTCAAGGCCACAGCCCACATGGTCCGCAGTGAACCGGAGAAGTGGGGAATTGATGCCGAACGCGCGGAGCTGGCCTTGCCAATGATTGCGGAGCTTGAGGAGCAACTACGCAACGCTAGCGACTACCGAGAAGCAGCACCATAAAAGCGCACCTTCGTAACCTCCATCGAGCGAACACGCTGCCATGGGTAGCGGTCTGGTGATGCTTGGACCGGCTCACTGAGGTCGAGGAGAGTATCGGTCCCGGCTGGGCCGCCTACTATGAGCTCGTCGTTGCTTAGGATAACCGCTGATTCGAAGGTGCGGTCCGCCTGTGTGGTGCGGACAAAAGCCATCGGTACCTCAACGAAGATTGTTTTCCCGCGCCGCAAAACCGTGAGGTCTTCGGTGACATAACTGGGGCGAATGCGTTCAGCGGCAATCAGGCCCCACACAAAGATGATGGCCCACAGCGACAACAGCAATGCCACAATTCGCAGAACGCCCGCAGGTAAAAGAAGGTGAACAACTACCATTTCAACCAGCAATATCGCGGTGATGAAGCCAAGCATGTGGAGCCTTCCAGGAGGGTGGGGAAGTGCCACGGCGCCAACTGGAAGTAGCGTTTGTCCTCGCATCCAGCGCCACAGATCCCGGTAGAGGCCCAATTCATACTTGGCAAGGCGAAATCCAGGATGCCTTTCTACACATCGCCAGATGCTAGTCACGTGATCCTCCAGCCAAAGCCTCGAGTGCTACACCTTGCGCACCAGTCGTCGGCGCATCAGTCACGGTCAGCGAAGCGTTGCCAGGCAGCAGCGTTGGGTAGATTCCTCGCATCAGCCCGTGTTCGCCCATGTTGCGCAGCGTCTCGACGATAAGCGCAACCCTACGATCACGCGGAGACAGCGAGCCAAGCTCTCGCCACAAGGTTTCAACTCTGCGGAGAACTGCACGGCAATCGTCGTCAGCGAGGTTCTTTCGAAGCTGTTCCCAGGTCGCTGATGTAGCGACGCCGGTAAGCGCCATGAGATCCCAGGAGTCCAATTCCAGCTGCAGCATTGCTGGGTCTTCGATAACTTCGCTCAAGGACTCTCGAATATCGTTGGGGGTTCCATGAGGTGCTGCGGCCAAAGCACGCAGCTTCTCACGTTGTCGCTGCAGACGAGCGATTTTTTCGTCCACAATGGCGAACGAGCGCTCGATGGCATCGGGAGAGGAGACATCAGCAACGGCAACGCCGGCGTCGATCAGTGCTCGCGCACGAACAACTGCGGCGAGATCGGAGATCGAGTAATCGCGATAGTTTCCGCTGGTGCGTGCTGGTTCGGGAACCGCACCCGTCTCGTGCAAATGGCGCACGGATCGCACTGAACAACCAGCGACCGCGGCAACGTCTGAGATCTTCATAGGACCAAACTAAACCCTCACATTGTGTGAGGGTCAAGCGGTCAGTGGAGTGAACTAGTCGAAGGGGGCGTCACTCTTCATTGATCAACACCATTGAGCTTGATTACCCCCGCGTGGGGGAGCATGTTTGCGCCCCGCCAAACGAACCTTCACTAGTGTTTGTGTTATCTGCGTCACGCATGAGTGGCCAAACTCAAAGAAGGGAAAGCCAATGAAAGTAGCTAAGTCTATTACGTCTCTTGTAGCGGCTATCGCGTTGACAACGCTCGCCGCGTGTTCACAATCTGACAGTGACGTCAGCGAGAAATCAGCAGTTGATACCACCCAAGCTGCAGCTGGAGGTGAGCAAACTTCCGAAGACACCAACGTAGATTCCGCCGCAACCTCAGAGTCTGCCGATAGCACTGACTCCGACGCAGAGTCCACTGCAGGATCAGACGATCAGGTCGGTTCAACAGGCGGCAGCTATGAAGCCACGGTCGATGGAAAGGCGATCGAAGTTGAAAACGAAACTATCCTATGTCAAGAGGCAGCTGGTTCGATGAACCTGACCGTAGCACCCGAAGGGGCTGGTACAGCCAGCATAACCGCCGTGCTTAGTACTGATGAAAACCTAACGGTCAAGGCTCTCGGAATGGTAGATGGGGAGGGGAACACGTTGGCATATGCCGAGAGCAGCCCGATGGGATCTGCCACGGCATCGAAGGAAGGCGACACCTACACGATGTCGGGTGAGGGCCTTTTGTCTAATGGGAGTAATCCAACCACCGGGGAAACGAAGCCATTCGAAGTGAAGATTACCTGTAGCTAATCGGAGTGAGTCGGGGTGAATCGACAACAAGTGCCGTCCCCGTGGTGTAGAGAGGCCAGCACTTGTTTGTTCACGTGATTATTGGGAAGGCGATGTAGACTCCCGTCCGCTGACTAGTTGCGGAAACCGTGCACCGGTGCCGGAATGAAGCCACCGCGGTTGATGAAGGTGGAGTTGCCTACCTGGTTAACCGGGATGACCGGAGCGTAGCCTAGAAGACCGCCGAAGTTGACCTCGTCGCCAGCCTTGGTGCCTGGGGCGGGGATAACGCGCACGGCGGTTGTCTTATGGTTCATCACGCCAATGGCGGCTTCGTCCGCGATCATGCCGGCGATGGTCTCAGCAGAGGTATCACCCGGGATGGCGATCATGCCCTTGTCCTCGGAAACCGGGATGAAGGAACCCGACAGACCACCCACGCGGGAGCAGGCCATCATGCCGCCCTTCTTCACGGCGTCGTTAAGCTCGCGACCGCTGCCGTGATGCCGTGCGTGCCCACCTGGTCGAGTCCCATGTGCTCCAGGATGTGCGCGACGGAGTCATCCAGCTCTGCAGTGGGGGCGAGGGAGAGGTCAATGATGCCGAAGGGGACACCGAGGCGCTCCGAAGCCATTTCACCCACGAGCTGGCCTTGCCGATAATTGCGGAGCTTGAGGAGCAACTACGCAACGCTAGCGACTACCGAGAAGCAGCACCATAAAACGGACCTTCGTTACCTTCGTCGGGAGAGCGTGCTGCCATGGGGAGCCGTCTGGTGATGCTTGGACCGGCTCACTGAGGTCGAGGAGAGTATTGGGTGCCTCAATGAGGGGGCCCGGGGCAACAGCGCCGACATTCGAAAACTAGTAGGCCAACTCCTCATCCACCGGATAGGTTGTTCTCAGTTATCGGTGTCAGCCTTGTGAACTACGCTCCAGTCATACTGTGCGGTGGCTTCTACGATGAGGGCCGAAAGCGCTGGAGTATCCCCAAGGAAAAGTGCCAATGAACAAGCGGCTTCAAAGGCATGTCGCAACCTTGAACGTACAAACCTATAGCGGGTTCTGCTCTCCGCAATGCTTTGGCTGACACTATAAATAGTCCGCATAGCCGCGATGATGCGCTGGAAGGCTTCGCTAAGTTCATTGTGAGACACACCGTGATAGCGATCGTGCCATTGAACGATATACTCGGCTGCCGTCACATCGATCGATGCCGTAGACAATTTGTGCCCGTGCTCCTGACGAATGGCGCGGGCCTGCGAGAGCTTTCGCATCGCGATCCGGTGATGTTGTGCGGCCTCATCAACATCGCTAGTGGCATGTGCAAGGCGTTGGTGTACGAAAGCCTGCTGTTGCAAGACATCAGAGAAGAAACAAACGTCATGTTGGTCGTACGCCAGGGCTGCACACGCTTCGAGTGTATGTAAAGCTTCATCGTGGCGGCCTTCGAGATGTAATCGATGTGCCTGTATAAGCATTATTTGTTTGCTAACTTGCGGTTCAACCGTGACTATGGTTGTTCCAATTTGTGCGATAGCAAGCGAAACACTGCTAACCCACTCTGGATGTGCGCTCAAGAGACGCAAATAAGCGCGTGTAAGTTGCAGGGTTGGCGCGTGGTTCGGATCTTCGCCTATCAAAGGTTCTGCACGGTTGAGGTTTAGCTCAGCAGCGGCATAATCACCAAGCATCATTTCGGTTTGTGCCACTCCTAAAAGAACGATTCCAAGATAAGAAGTGCCGAGACTTCGAGCTAAGGCTTGTATGTTTCGATAGGCTATAGCGGCCTGATTGTGTTGTCCTTGGCACATAAACAACGCAGCACGTTCAATTTTTGTTAGGAAAGTGCGTTTTACAGGTTCAAGTGTTCGCGGAGCTAGTTCTTCGAGTGCAGCGATTCTCTTTTCGGCTTCCTCTAGCTTATTGGCGAAACGAAGCGATTGAGCGACGCTGAATGTGATTGCCCATTGTTGGTCTTCGAGGCGCATCAACTGAGACGGGTCGTCGACCTTTAGCTTTTTCCTCTCAATAGTGGAAAGGGCTCCGTGGAGAACGTCGATGGACAAAGCAAGGTTGGCTTCACGAGTGACTTGAGGAAATTCTAAGAGTAGGTCGCTGAGCTCAGAGACACCCTTAGAACACTGTTCCGAATTAGTTAATTTCGTGGAATTCCAATGGGCAGGGGTTTCTCGCCACGAATCGTCGCCAGCCCGCATTTTCGAGCTTGCTTCCTCACATCGAGCTCTGAAAGCTCGTGCCGAAGTACGCACTTTTATGGAATCGAACACACTATAATCTCAGCACAGATTGGAATTTGTTGTCGATGATTTGGACACTTATGTTGAGAGGTAACGAAGCCCATGGCTACCTTGAGACCACGCACTGCAGTAATTGCGGATGCGTGGACCGCCGCAGAGATTGACGCACCTGCGCTAGTAAATAAGAAGGGTCTGCCTCTGGCACGAACACAGAAATGTCTACTTGATCCACTAGTTTTTAGGCCGCGGGAACGAAAGCATCTCGCCAAGGCACTGTTGAACCCCGCGGACGCTGCCGAGATGTACCAGCTTCTGGTTGATTCCCGAGAGGCGTTGTCATGGACGTCCTTGTGGTATCTCGAGTTCAAGGAAATGAGACAAGCACTGGGAATCTCGGAAGGGAATCCCCAGGAGCTTTATTATCCCCGAGCTTATGAGCTCGCCATTACTAGGGGAGCCCCCGAGGGCGATGTAAGCGAGCTCGTTAGTGCACTACTAGATTCCATACACACGATTGGCCCCAGCACGAGAGAAGTGATGGAGGTGCTGAGGTCAAAGGAAACGCATGACTATGCGGAGAAGACATGGACTTCCTCTTGGTACAACAGAAGAGTACCCCCTCAAACTCATGGACTTAGTGAACGACTAGCGCTTGCTCTTCTTGATCAGTCAGGGGAGCGTCTTGAAGCTTTTGTGGCTACAGAAGACGTTCGGGCTATCGCTTTTGAAATGCGAGATCAAGAAGGAATTATTGAGAAGTTTCTGGAAGCTATTGTCCCTAAAACGCAAACAGTTTCTCTTTCTGAGAAGGATCCCCTTGTTCCACCAGAGTTGTTAGGTTCGGCATTTCTTCCGCTTGACCGGACCATTGAACAGCGCGTGCGGGCAGCGTTAATTCGGCATCGGGACGCAGACTCAGAGGTTGGTGCAGCGGAAATCGTGATCGAAGAGATTGAAAGGGTAGTGGATGCATTTGGCCTCCACGATGCCCGAAGCCAAGCGCTTTTTCTTGTTGGCACGGTGATAGCACCTCAGCTAACTCCGCTGCTTCACGTTGATTCTGACGACGGCGGAGCGGCAGAGGGCTTTGTAGGTGAGCTCCAGCAAAGAATACGGAGGGAGGCATATGTAATGCACTTGCGACGCCAATTATGTGCTGGGGGAGCCATTCATCCTGACCAAACCAAGGTCGTTGCTGATTTGCAAGATTTCTGGAAGCCTTGGTTGAACCGCTTATGGTCTCGACTACACGGTCGCGAAATTAGGCCACGTCCCCCGGCTGAAAGCCCTAAAGAATTGCTGACCGGCATTACCCGTTCTGTCATTCTTGACCACCGCGCAAGAATCCGTAAGTCTCTTGAGAGGAGCTCCTGATGAGGTGGACATTGAAAGATGGAGCCTGGTCATCGGGCGTTATTAGCTTCTCAGAGTTTCCACTTATCCAAGCTGTTGAAGCTAGGGGAGCGCTATTGGAGTGGAATATCGACGAGCCCGAAAGGAGCCGGCCACGCATCACGATCACTGACGAAGACGAATGCGATTGGCTGTGGGAACTCATCGGAGAGCCTGCCCATGTTGAATTTGTACAGTCGGCGCAGAACCCCAACATGCGAAAAGCATTCAATGTCGCTGCTCAATGGAATCTGGAGACGTTACTGGCGCTTCGAAAGCTCGCTCATGGCCAGTGGCTACGAGATTGGTGGCCGACCAGTGCCGTTGATGGGGTACCCAAGCTGAGTGATGAGGGGCTGGTTCGTGAGATGAACGACGTGGCTATGCAGGTAGAAACAATCGTCGACGGGTATCAGTTTTCTCGTACTGAGGACACCTCAGTGTCCTTAAACAGAACAAGGGACAACCAGGCACAATCTGACTATGCTTTGGTCGCGGGCACAGTTCAAGAGTGTGCGATCACGGGCCCCATTTTTAGTGGTACATCCTCCCCGGCGTGGCAAGGGCTGCCAGCACATGTAGTTGATGCGACAGAGAATCCCGTTCACTGGCATGTCGAAGCGGCTCCGAATCCGGTGCTAGACATCCAAGTATTACTCGCTGATAAGCAGTCAAACGGTGAAGGCCTTGAGGTGCGGGTGCTTCGCGGACCTGAGGAATTAGCCCACGGATATCTCGACAAGCGGGGGTTCGCGTCTGTGCCGTTAGGTCTCACGGTAGCTGAGGTATGGCTTCAAGATTGGACTGACGTGGTCGTACAAGTTGGGGTTGATGTCAACGAGAGCCAGGAAGTGCGCAACCGTATTAGGGCCTTTGCTCAGGAGCGACTGCGAGCTCGCGACAGGTTGAGCTTTGCCGAAGAGTGCGTTGCTCTTTACTGATTGAAGGCATCGAATCCCCCCCCCTTTGGGGGACCAGTTTTGTGAGTGGTAGAGCTAGCATTCTCCAATACTGAGGCTAGCTGGCACTCGAATGCACAGCTAAATGCAAAGAAAGGAACTCCAGTGAAGATCACTAAGTCTCTCGTATCTCTTCTTGCCGCCGTCTCGTTGACAACGCTCGCTGCCTGTTCTCAATCTGAAGGCGACAACGGCGAAAAGTCTGCGGACGCTACCACCGAAGTTGCTGCCAACGAGGCTGAAAAGACTGAAGACTCTAGTACAGATTCTGATGCGAATGCAGAATCAAACGACAGCGAAGATGAGTCTGCAAATGCAGATGCGAAAACCGCTTCAATCGGTGGAAGCTATGAAGCCACAGTTGATGGCCAGGCCATCGTGGTAGAAGACGAAACCATCGTATGCCAGGAGGCAGCTGGCACGATGAATCTCGCAGTAGGTTCCGGTACAGCTGGTATCTCCGCAATGCTTTCCACCGATGATAACCCCACGGTGAAGGGTGTCGGAATGATGGATGCAGATGGAAATACCCTGGCCTACGCTGAGGGTAGCCCGATGGGCTCCGCTACGGCGACGAAGGAAGGCGACAGCTACACCGTGTCGGGTGAGGGCATTGTGACCGATCCACAAAACCCGACCAGCATGGAAACGAAGCCGTTCGAATTGAAGATTACCTGCGGTTAATCAAGGTAAGACGTGGTGAGTGGGCAACAAGTCCTGACCTTGTGGTTTGCTGAGGCAAGCACTTGCTGGATCACGTGGCGCTGGGAAGGAGAGGAAGACGCGCACGCGTCTCGTCTTGACCCAGCGCTACGCCAGACTCTTCTCAACTTTTATGAGGAGGCATTGCCCAATGCTCGCCCTGCTGAATCTGCGGAGGAAGCGCTCGACCGCGCCTTGAGTGGTCCATTGGCCTCTCCACAAGAATCGGCGGATTTTGGGGCAAGACTAGCTGATGGTCTTCTTCCCACTGAACTGACCCAAGCGTTAATTCGACGTTCTGGGCATGGCGCCGAGCGCGTTTGCATGAAGATCCATGTATCTCCAACTGCAGCTCGGATTCCATGGGCACTCCTGCGTATTCAAACAGAAACTGCAGGAAATCATCGTACGCTACTTTTGGACTTTGCGGACGTCGCTATAGCTATTCCCCGCAATGCTTCCCGCCTTGCGAAACGCCGCGATAAAGGAGCTTCGCGTTTGCGTGTTAACGGAACACGGCGCGGGGTTGTAGCTGTCATCGATCCTAAAGTTCCTGGATACCAACCGACTTCGGCGTTGGGCTCGGTCCTGGGACCACCCCAAGACAACGATGAACTAGCAGCACTTTTAGGGCGGCGAACTGGAAACCTTATTCCCACAGCGACCGTTTTCTCTGAACTAGCTAGACGTAGTGATCTAGATCGCCGGTGGCTCAAGTCCGTACTGCCTAAAGCTTCCGCTTTTCTGTACGTGGGACACGTTAGCGTGGGACAGGACCTCACCTCCTCAGGGGCATCATCAGCACTCCACTTGTGTTGTGTTGATGACACGGGGCAGCACGATCCGTTGACCGCCGGTGAGATTCTAAGCGATGAAGAGTTCGTGTTCCCTGAACACGTGGCATTCATTGGGTGTGGTTCTGGTACCGACCATACTTTTCTCGAACCCATGGGTTTGTCTTTGGCCGCGCATTTGCGGGGCGCTCAGTACGTCATCGCTGCTTCGTGGACGATACCCACGGATTCATACCTTCCCTCTACACCGTTGCGGCGACTGATTCTTGCAGCCGATGAAGCATTAGATTCATCTAATCCGGCGCGTGCAATGAACTTGTGGCAACGTGACCGTGCGGAAGCGTGGTTTCGCGACGGCCACGTTAAGGACACCCCATTGCTTTGGGCGGCGATGCAGACTTTCGTGCGCTGACTAGTTGCGGAAACCGTGCACCGGTGCCGGAATGAAGCCACCGCGGTTGATGAAGGTGGAGTTGCCTACCTGGTTAACCGGGATGACCGGAGCGTAGCCTAGAAGACCGCCGAAGTTGACCTCGTCGCCAGCCTTGGTGCCTGGGGCGGGGATAACGCGCACGGCGGTTGTCTTATGGTTCATCACGCCAATGGCGGCTTCGTCCGCGATCATGCCGGCGATGGTCTCAGCAGAGGTATCACCCGGGATGGCGATCATGTCCAAGCCCACCGAGCAGATCGAGGTCATGGCCTCCAGCTTGTCGATGGAGATGGCACCGGTGCGCACCGCATCGATCATGCCCTTGTCCTCGGAAACCGGGATGAAGGAACCCGACAGACCACCCACGCGGGAGCAGGCCATCATGCCGCCCTTCTTGACAGCGTCGTTAAGCAGTGCGAGCGCTGCCGTGGTGCCGTGCGTGCCCACTTGGTCGAGGCCCATGTGCTCCAGGATGTGCGCGACGGAG